>JBHIDG010000160.1:0-7232 GCA_046760025.1 Woeseia sp.
ATCAGTCGACGGCGAGCGCGGCGCGCATATATTGCTGGCACCGCCGTTCATCGTCCAGAGCAGGCACCTCGATGAGCTGGCAGCTAAGCTCGAGACAATTTTCGAAATGGTCTTCAATTCGTGACGGCTGACACCCCGTTCATCGTCATGTCGGCGCCGACCGGCGCCCGCCGCGGCAAAGCGGATCATGCGGGCATACCCCTGACGCCACGAGAGCTCGTGAATGACGCGCAGGCGATTCTCGATGCCGGGGCGTCGTTACTTCACCTGCACGTGCGCGACGGGGCGGGCGAGCACACGCTGGATCCGGATTGCTACCGGGCGGCCATCAGTGCGGTGCGCGAGCAGGTCGGCGACCGGCTCGTCATACAGGTCACGACAGAGGCCTGTGGGGTCTATTCGCCCGCTGAACAGATGGCCATCGTCAAGGAGCTTAAGCCCGAGGCCGTATCTATCGCACTCCGTGAGCTGGTGCCCGAGCCGGATGACCTGGATGAAGCCGCCGGGTTCTTTCAGTGGCTGCGATCCAATGAGGTCATGCCGCAGTACATCCTGTATTCGCCGGACGAAGTCAAGTGGTTCGAGCACCTCCGCCGGCGCGAAATCTTCGACCATGAATTGCCGTTTGTCTTGTTCGTGATCGGCCGTTATGGCACGAACGAATACGGCGATCCCGCCGATATCGACGAATACTGTACGGGGCTGGGTGACGAGCGCATTCCCTGGGCTGTCTGCTGCTTCGGCCCCCGCGAAGACGAGGCGTCCATAGTCGCCGCGGCCGCGGGTGGGCACGCCAGGGTCGGATTCGAAAACAACCTGTTGTTGCCCGACGGGTCCGAAGCGCCCGACAACGCCGCACTCGTGCGTCTTGCCGCGGAGCACGCGCCTGTTGCCGGCCGGCGAATTGCGACTGCAGATGACGTGAGGGAGTTATTCGCCTGAAACGGTTCGCCTGCGCCTTCGACGGTGTGCCATTGTCGCGCTGACGGAAGCGGTGAACCCGTGGCGGTGTCTGCTCGACATTGCGCGGCCGGTGTGACGTGAACCAGAGTCAGGTGGACGAGTCAACCGGCCGGATGCCGGCACATCTGTCGGATCGAAGAAGACATATCTGCGAGGCCGAACCAGTCGTGAGCCAACGATAATTCAGTGAACCATTCGGCCGCGGCTTCACGGACTGTGGGGTTCTCGTCGGATAAAGCGTTCTTCAACAACTTTACAGCTTCGGGTCCACCGATCTCGCCCAATGCGTCCGCCGCAGCGATACGCAGACTGGTGACCGGATCGTTTAGCGCAAGACTCAGGGCACGAATCGATTGCACGCCGCCAATCTCAGCCAGCGATTCGATGGCGGCTGCGCGTACTCCATCGTTCGGATCTGATAGTCCCTGTTGCAAAAGAGCGATGCTGTTATCGCCGCCAATTTCGCCGAATACGTCCATTGCGTCCTGGCGGTCGCTATGATCATCGGACGCCGCAAGTAGCTGATAGTCGGTCATGTCGCAGTCGCCGGACGGAGGCGACGGCTGTTTGGTCCAGGCATACTGACCGTCTCGGTCGGCATCTGAAAAAATCCAGAGCCAGCTGTAAGGAGTGCCGGGTTGCTGATGCAGCATGAAGCTCTTCGTACGCAGGAGGGCGTGAATTGTGTCAGGCAAAGATTGCCGATCGATTTTCGCTGACACCGATTCGTCAAGTCTCTGCTCGGAAACAACGATCAGGTCCGTATGCCGCGATAGCTCCTCGAGAACTCCGCGAATAGTGCTGTTCATTGCCTCGATCGTTACGGTATGATCGCTGACCGAAACATGGACCTCGCCGTTTGCCTGGGCAGAGCAAAGAAAAAACGTGAGGCCTGCTGCGAGGCAGGCCCCACGTACCGTAAGAGCTGTAATTCCTCCAGTGCGCATGGGGGAGAAAAGCGCTAATCGCCTAGCACAATACAGCTCTCGACAGCGGTCTGGTTGAAGCTTTCTTCTCTTGCAAGCACTTCGTACTTGAATTCATCACCCAGCTCGAAAAATTCGTCCGGGAGAGTGGTTTCGGTCTCCCACGGGGGAAGTTCGACGCTGAAAACCGCATCGAACGGCTCTCCGGCGGGATCAGGATTTTCCGCCTCGACTTCGACTACGACCTCATAATTGTGGATCTCGACAGGGATCGGCGGTTGCACGCCGGCGCCGCCACCCATGACGTCCGGATGGGACGTCATTACCGGGTCCCATGAAATGGTTATGGCGCCGGTGTCCGGAATCTCGGTTATGAGGTCTTCGTCTACACACTGGTCGGATGTTGGTAGTCCATTCACTCTTGTATTCGCCGGGGCCGGTATCGTATGGGTTAGCTCCGCCTCGCTTGCCAACTCCATGCCGTCAAGCGTTGTTCCAGCTATCTCGTATTCGCCTTCGGGAAACCTGGCGAAAAAGACGCCGGGAGGAAGCTCGTCAAACGTGGGCTCGGCACTCTCGAAGAATATCTCGGTCAGGCCCTGCCGGCGCAGGCGACCCTTTACTCTAACATTGAGCATCTTTCGCTCGTCGGGATCCTCGATAGCGAGGCGCTTCCAGCCGTCTCCGTCGATCAGTGCATGTATACCGAGATCGCCATCGGTGTTATTGAGCTCGAAGAAGATTTCGGCGTCGGCAAAAGGAATTTTCTCGCTATCCTGTGCCGAGGCGGCATAGGGCGCAACGGCCATAATCAAAGCTCCCAAAGCCGGATACACGGCAGATAAAGTGCGAATCGTCCTGTCCATCTCGTTCCCTCCGGTTTTCCTCTCATCATTTTCGGATACGGCGCTCTATCCGATATGACCGGTCGTGCGGGAAAAATCGGTCGCCCTGGCCGAAAACCTGAATGGATGCTGAACCAATCTCGGGCCGGGGTTCAGTCGAGATTCAGTGGTGGCACGCTCTAATAGCGGCGAAGAATTTGCTAATGGACTGAAGGTGAACGAGATGACCGCTAAGGAAGGGATCTACTTCGGAATCGGTACGGCGATACTCTTTTTTAGCGCCGCGAGCACAGTGATAGCGGCGGACGATGTTGCAGTGGCGCCAGATGAAACCGGAGAGGTCAGAGTATCGAGAAGCCTGCGCAACCCTGAGCGCATAAGGGAACAATACTCGAAGCTCGAGAAGCAGCAGGACAGGTACAAGGCGCTCGCACTGAAGGGGATGCGATCGTCGCCTGCCGGGCAGCAGAGTGCCGGTAATGACTTCTGGTTCTACACGGCCGACGTCGTCCTGTTCAACGACGACGACTTCGACGGCTTTTACTGGGGCATCGATCTCCTGTTCGATGCCGATACCTACTACGACGCCGCCGACGTCTACGCGGTCGCGTATCTCAGTTTCGAGGGTGGCCCCTGGAACGAATACGCCGTTACGGACACGTTTACGATCTTTGGCGCGACCAGCGACGATGAGTACGTGCTGGTCACGGAGCTCATGTCCGGTTACCCGACCGGTTACTACGACATCCTCATCGAACTGTTCGATGCATACGACGGCGCGTTCCTGGCGAGCTTCGGTCCAGGGGACACGTCGGAGCTCAGCCTCCTGCCGCTGGAAGACTTCAACCGAGACGATCCACTTTTCGATGTGCCGGTCGTTGTCAGCCATGGCGGTGGTGGTTCGGCTGATTGGTGGTTACTCTCGGCGATGTTACTGTTGTGGCTTGGAATTACATTACGCAACGATCGCAAGCGACGGCAGGAAGCTGAGATCAGGTGGCGTAAGCTCGACTGAGCTCACGACGTTGATGCTCGACCGGATCGGGCGGCACAACGACGCGCTTAACGCGTTCATCACGGTCACCGACGAGCTTGCGCTCCAGCAGGCGAAAAAAGCCGACGATGAGCTCGGTGACGGGTATGACCGGGGCCCGCTTCACGGTATCCCGATAGCGATAAAGGACCTCATCGCCACCAAGGGCATTCGCACGACCTGCGGGTCGAAGCTGTTCGAGAACCGGGTTCCGGACCACGACGCCGACGCGGTCACCCAGCTGCTCGACGGCGGCGCCGTAATGCTCGGCAAGACGGGACTGCACGAGCTCGCTTACGGCAACACCAGCATCAATCCCTTTTTCGGCGCGGTGCGCAATCCCTGGGCAACGGATCACGATCCGGGCGGATCGAGCGGCGGCTCCGCGTCCGCCGTCGCGGCAGGTCTGGCATATGCGGCGCTGGGCACCGAGACGGGATGTTCGATTCGCCAGCCGGCCCACTGCTGCGGCATCGTAGGTCACAAACCGACTTACGGGCTGGTCAGCACCATCGGCGTGCAGCCGCTGGTGCCGACCATGGCTCATGTCGGCCCCCTGACCCGACGCGTCGAGGACGCAACATCGGTGCTCCGCGTTCTTGCCGATGTGGACCGGATTGATTGCTCTGAAGCCACGTTGGACGGCGCGAGCATCGGGATCGTCCGGGACTTCTTCTTCGATGGTTATGCGGATGTCATCAAGGTCGTCGATACTGCACTCGACACGCTGCGCGGGCTGGGCGCAAATCTGATCGAGCTCGAACTTCCCGACGTCGAGCAGGCGTCGAGGGAGGCCCGCGTCACTTTTGCCGAAGCGTCGGCTGTGCACGCCGACAACCTCGAAAAAAACCCGGCTGGATTCAGCGAGGAACTTCGGGGCCGGCTTGCCGAGTCAGGACACGTTACGGAAGACCGCTATGCACGAGCGCAACGGTTTCGCAACCGCTTCACCGAAGAAGCGGAACAACTGCTGTCGGAGTGCGATGTCCTCGTCGCCCCGACCGCAACGATCGCCGCTGCGCCGTTAGACGACAGGCCGGAGGACTACCGGAAACACGGCTGGAAGAACTGCGGTATTTCCGACTTCACGGGGCAGCCTTCCACCGCGATTCCCTGCGGCTTTACCGAAAAGGGCCTGCCCGTCGGACTGATGTTTACGGCCGGGCTATACGAGGATGAAAAAGTGCTGCGGATCGCGCACACAGTCGAGCAGGCAACCGACTGGTATCGAACGCCGCCCGCGTTTCCGTAGACCAACAGGAGTCAAACCATGGATTCGGCGGTTGCCGACCGCATCCCCTCTCCCCTTGCCGTACGCATCACTTTTCTTCCCCAGGCGGCCAGCGTGTCGAAGTAGGCATAGAGTGCGGGAACGACGAGCAGCGAGACGATGGTCGAGAATGCCAACCCGCCGATGATGGCGCGGGCCATCGGGAAATAGGGCGGTCCGTCGCCGCCGACCTGGGTGGTGCCGACGGCCAGCGGGGTCAATCCGAGGATCGTCGTCGCGACCGTCATCAGGATCGGCCGCAGCCTGTCCCGGCCCGCTTCGACGATCGCCTCGTTTCGCGGCACGCCGTCCCGGCGCAGGTTGTTGACGTGGTCAATGAGGACGATGCCGTTGTTTACGACGACCCCGATGAGAATCATGATGCCGATTGATGCCATGAAGGAGAATGTCGTTCCGGTCGCGGCGAAAAACAGGAATACGCCGAAAATCGAAAACGCGATCGAACCGAGGATGATGGAGAACGGGAACAAGAGGGATTCGAACAACGCGGCCATGACGAGGAAGATGCAGGCGACGCCAAGCATGATGTTGATCGCCATCATCTGTTGGGTCTCGTCCTGCCGCTCGAATCCGCGCCCGAACTTCCAGCTGTAGCCGGGCGGAAGCTCGAACTGCTCCATGAGGCTCTCGACTTTCGGCCGGACTGTTTCCAGAGTGGAATCTTCGTCGAGATTCGCCGAGATAACCACGGCGGTCTGGCGATCGACACGCCGGATGGTGTCCGGTGCATAGCCGAGATGAAAACTGGCGACGGCGCCCAGCGTGATACGCCGTCCGTCCGCCGCATAGAGAGGCAGGTTTGCCAGCTGGTCTACGCTTTGCTTGTCGTTATCCCTGAAAGCCAGCCGCACCTCGACTTCCCCCATATCGCCACGGAATTCGCGCAGATTCTGACCGCGCATCGCGATCGCCACCGAACCGGCGACCTCCTCGACGGTCAGCCCAACTGCTGCGGCACGGACCCGGTCGACAGTGACCCGCACCTCGCGTTCGCCCGTCTCGGAATCCGAGCGAAGGTCTTTCAGGCCCTCGACCGTAGCAAGCGTTCGCTCGAGATCAACGGCAAGCGCGTTGAGGCGAGCTGTCGAATCCCCCGATATCTGCAAACTGAAGCCTTCGCCGCCGCCTTCCTGGTTCCAGTCGAATGTCGGCTTGCCGATCGCGATTGTCGGCATGTCCGCCTCGATCCGTTTGATAATCTCTTTTGTGGAGAGCGTTCCGTCGTCCTCGTCGGTCAACAGTATGGTCGATTCGGCTCGGCCCTTGTCGTAGTAACTGTAAATCGACCGGATATTGAATTCTTCCTGGCGCGAAAACAGGTATTCCTCGATCGTGTCGACCGTGGCTTCGACGCGTTCCAGCGGATGCTGTCCCTCGATGTAGTATGGCATGAACAGGCGCCGTCCCGATTCCTGGGGAAATGCGTCGAACTTCACGAGCTTGAGCGCAAGCGGCAGCACACCGATCACACAGATCAGCACAATGCCACCGAAGGTCTTCCAGGGATGAACAAGGATCCACCGAAGGCTTCGGATGTAGCGCTTGGTCAGGCGGCCTATCCAGGCCTTGCTCTTGGGCTCCGGCGGTGGCGGAACACGGGCGGCCAGCATCGGTACCAGGGTCTGTGCAATAAACAGTGATGCGAGTAATGCGACGATGATGGTCACGGCGACGTGCGTCATGAACACGGAAATGTCCGTTTTCGTTCCGAACATGATCGGCACAAATACGATGATCGTTGTCGCCGTCCCGGCGATAACTGCGAGGCCCACCTCCTCGACACCGGACATGGTTGCTTCGAAGGGCTTGTCCGGATGCAGTGCGCGGTAACGGAAAATGCTTTCGGTCACGACGACGGCATTGTCCACCAGCATGCCGACGGCGAGCATTAGCCCCATCATGGTCAGCATGTTCAGACTGAGGCCGGCAAAATAAAGTGCGCCCAGTGTGATTGTCAGCGAAAACGGCACTGCAGCGGTCACGATCAGAGTGGTCGTTACCTGCCGGAGAAACATGTAGAGCACGAGAAGCGCAAGCAAGGCCCCGATCATGCCGGCGTGGAGCAGGTCGGCCAGGGATTCGCGTACGCTGTCGCCCTGGTTGTCCAGGTCGAAGATATTGATGCCCCGCATCTGTGGCAGCTGGGCGATTCTCTCCACTTCCGCCATTACGCG
>JBHIDG010000161.1:0-7228 GCA_046760025.1 Woeseia sp.
AGGGTCCGCTGGAGGCATGGCTCTATCTGCCGAGCGGCAAGGCCGGGCAGCTGAGGGCGGGACAGGCGGTCCAGCTTCGTCTGGATGCCTACCCGCACCAGATGTTCGGCACGCTGGGGGCGGTGGTCTCACAGGTATCGACAATCGCCCTGCTTGCGTCCGACCTGACCGTCCCGCTGCCGATCGACGGGCCGGTCTTCGAAGTCCGCGCCTCGATCAACCGCGACAGTATTGTTGCGCTAGGCTCGTCGTGGCCGTTGTCACCGGGCACCTCGTTCCAGGCCGACGTGGTGAGACAGCGTTATCGCCTTTACGAGTGGCTGTTCCGCGCGATCCTGGATGACGCCGTTGCCGGCTCGTGATTTCCTGCTTGGGCTTCGCCGCAGGCGCCCGGTACCGCTGATCCTGCAGCAGGAAAGGTCGGAATGCGGACTTGCCGTCATCGCGATGGTTGCGGGCCACTACGGTTTTGATACCGGCTTGCACGCGCTGAGGGGCAGGTCCTCGCCGTCGTCACGCGGTACGACACTGAAACACCTTGTCGAAATCGCCCGGGATCTACGTCTGATTGCGAGGCCACTGCGACTCGAGCTGGAAGAAATCGGACAGCTCAGGCTGCCGGCCATTCTGCATTGGAGAATGAATCATTTCGTCTTGCTCGTTCGGATAAAGCGTGGCAAGGCGTTGATTCACGATCCGGCCACAGGCAAGCGCGCGGTCAATATGGACGAACTCGATCGATCATTCACCGGCGTCGCCATCGAGCTGGCGCCGGCGCGGGAGTTCTGCCGGAGCATCGACGATTCCAGGGTCAGCTTTGCCCAATTCGTCGGATCGTTTCGAAACCTGAGCGGTTACCTGTGCACGATGCTGGCTTTGCTGATTACGACACAGGTCCTGGCACTGGTGCCGCCTGTCGCAACCCAGTTGCTGATAGACGAAGTGGTCCTCGGACAGGACAGGACCTGGCTGGTTCGCGCGTTGCTCGGACTGGCGGTAGTGATGCTGGTCGGCATCCTGCTCGATTCGTCGCGCCGCTGGATCGGCCTCTATGCAGGTACCCGGCTGGCGGTGGACAGCACGCTTAGTGTCCTGAATCATCTGTTCGGTCTGCCCGTTTCTTTTCTGCATGGACGACACCTGGGCGATCTCATGTCCAAGGTCGAGTCACTGACGCCGATTCGTCTGGCGCTGACTGAATCCGGCGTCAATGGAATCGTGCAAATAATCGTCATGCTGGCGACGCTGACGATCATGTTCGCCTACAGCACCTGGCTGACGCTCGTGTCGCTTGGTGGCCTGCTGCTGTCGTCATTACTGGCATTTGCGGTCCTGCCGGCGAGTCGCCGCCTGACCGAGCAGGCGCTGGTGTACACGGCAAGACAGAACAGCTCGCTCCTCGAAACCCTCACCGCCTTCGACTCCGTCCGGGCGCTGGATCTCGGCGCGCTCCGACTGAGCCAGTGGCAGAAATATTTCTTCTCGGCGACGAATGCCGGCGTCGGGCAGGCGAAGCTGTCGATTCTCGGCGCTGCCGGAACGGGTATCATCGGCGCTGCCGAGCAGGTGCTGTTCCTGGGCATAGGCATCTCCGGCATCGTCGACAAACAGGTCACGCTCGGCGTCCTGTTCGCGTTCTTCAGCCTGCGAAGCCGGTTCGGCGCCGCCGCCGTCAGCCTCGCCGCGATTGTGCGCAGCTTATTCATGCTCAGGGTTCACCTGGAACGCATCTCCGACATCCTGTTGGCCGAGCCGGAACGCCCGCCCTCGGCAGGCGCGGTAAAAGCCCGCGTCGCGGGGTCGGTCGAGGCGCGACACCTGAGTTTCCGGTTTCCCGGCGGTCCGTATGTGATCCGCGACTTCTGCTGCTCGATCGGCGAAGGGGAAACCGTGGCGATCGCAGGCCGGTCCGGGTCGGGATAGACGACGTTGCTGCGGCTGCTGTCGGCGCAGCTCGGGGCAAGTGGCGGCCGGGTACTGATCGACGGCAGGGACATCACGCTGTGGGACTCGCGCTGCCTCCGTCGGCAGCTCGGCATCGTGCTGCAAAATGACAGGCTCTTTCAGGGTTCGATCGCCGAGAATATCGCGGCTTTCGACCCGGAAGCCGATATGGACCGCATTCGTAACGCCGCGATCCACGCTGAAATATGGGCCGACATCGAAGCGATGCCGATGTCGCTCAATACGCTGGTGGGTGATTCGGGGATGAGCCTGTCCGGCGGGCAGCAACAGAGAATTCTCCTGGCGCGGACGCTCTACCGGAATCCGCGGGTGCTGTTCCTCGACGAGGCAACGAGCCACCTCGACATCGACACGGAGAGACGTATCCTCGACAGCTTGGCCGATGCCGGCATGACGATCGTCAGCGTGGCTCACCGGCCGGACGTGCTGGCCCGCGCCGATCGGATAATTGAGCTGGGGGCGAATGCGGACTTTTAGAATCGGGGACGGACGCCTAAGGGTCCGTCCCCTGCCTGTCTATTGCTAATTATCCGTCTCGCCCATTGCAACGTTGACGAGCAAGCGATTTCGAACAAAATCGATCACGAAGTCGCGTTGGTTGAATAAGCCGGAACCCAGGATTGCAAGCGGGCTGTCGCCGTGCCGTAACGTTGCAAAGACGTCAAGATCGGCTATTGCGAACACTTCGTTTCGCCATCGGATACGGGCCGTCCTGACTTCCGCGGCGTTTAATTGAGCCACAATGGGCGTGCTCTCGAGGGCGCCCGACAACAGGTCATCCCTCCCCGGAGCCACGGGCGCGATACCCAGGGAGCGGGCGGCAGGCCAATTCATCATATTCGGCCCGGCCCCCAGGTCGAACAACGCCGGCATTCTTTGACCGCCGATTTCTATCTCGAAAAAGTACAGTGCGACGTCCATTTCGCCGATACTCACCAGCTCCAGCGGGACCGAGGCCCAACCCCGATAAGATCTTTCTCGAACGAGGTCCGGCGGATACAGACGCAGGACCCGGTCTACCGCAGAAAATCCGACCGCGTACCGTTCCAGGAAATCTATACCCAATATGCCGTCAAATCGGGAGACGGCCGCCGTTTCACCTGGCAGTGAGACGATCGTGGCGTCGGCCCAGATCTCGCGTCCAACCTGAATGCGGCTGATCCGAACTACGGGGAATTGCCCCGAGGCAGCGACGCCATGGACGATTGCTCTTATTCCGGGAACGGGTTCGAGTTCAAGTTCTTTGCGAAGCAGATCGAAAACGACGGTGCTGCTCGAGCCGGTATCCAGCGCGAAGTTAAACGGCCCTTGATCGTTTACTCGCGCCTCGACAACGATACGACCGTCGTTTACGACATGGTAGGGGGCGATCGCAAGTGCGCCGTCCTGGTCAAGCGTACTGGCACAGCCACTCAGAATGATAATCATTGCCAGGAAAATCATTTTCAGAGCGAGCCGCATGCCTGCAATCATACGAGAGTTTGCTTACTCCCCTGTCCGCAGAATTAGGGACGGACCCCTGGGGATCCGTCCCCGATCTAGTTCGACGCAGTCGATTCGAGCAAATTGCCGTCGGCATCGAGATGGATGATCTCGCCGAATTCGAGCTCGCGGATCCTGGGTTCGATTTGCTCGCGGTCGCCGACCACCACCCAGACGAGGTTATCGGGCTTGATAACGGCATCGCCGGCTACGGCAATCTGCTCGAGGGAGAGATTCCTGACGCTGTCGGCGTAGGTGTTCCAGTAGTCATCGGGCAGGTCGTAGGTCACGATCTCCCCGATATCCGCCAACACGGCGTTGGCCGTCTCCCAGCGACCGGGCAGGCTCAGGGTGTTGTTGTCCTTGACCTTGGCGAGCTCCTCGTCCGTTGCCGGATTGTCGCCCAGATACTCCTTCAGCTCGCGCTCGATCTCGGCCATCGACTCCATGGTCTTGTCTGTCTGCACCGGCGCGTACGCGATGAACGGTCGCTGACCTTTGGTAGAGAGGAGCACCGATCGCGCACCGTACGCCCAGTGCTTGTCTTCGCGGAGGTTCATGTTGATGCGTGACGTAAAGCTGCCGCCGATGATCTCATTCATCGTCTCGATGGCAATTTCATTGCCCTGCCCGGTTGGCGGCGCGACGTTGGCGGCGAAAATAATCGACTGAACTGCTCCGGGGCGGTCGATGATATAGATACGTTCCTTATCGGGGAGATCGACGTTGCCGATATTTTTGGTCGGCACATTCCCTGATTCCCAGCGCTTGAACAGCTTTTCGAGCTTCGGCCTGATGACTTCCATGGTGGTATCGCCGACCACGATCATCGTCGCGTTGTTCGGCCTGAACCAGGTCCGGTGGTATTCGATCAGCGAGTCCCTGGTTATTCGATTAACAGACTCTTCGGTACCGGAACCGGTCAGTGGCAGGCTGTACGCATGGTCCTTGCCGTACACAAGCGCGGGCACGACCCGTATGGCGATCCCGATAGGCTGTGTCTTTTCCTGCTTGATCCGGGCGAGCGTGGCTTTGCGCAGCCGATCGAGTTCCTTCTGCGGGAATACCGGATTCAGTATGACATCGGCATACAGGTCGAGCGATTCATCGAGGTTTTCCTCGAGCGCACTCAGCGCCACGAAGGACGAATCGATACCGGAACCCGCGCCGATCGAGGCACCGAGCCTCGCCAGCTCCTCGTTGATTTCGAGTGCGCTTCGCTTCGTCGTGCCCTCGTCGAGCATCGCCATCGCCAGGCTCGATGTCCCCGGCTCGCCGAACTGGTCCGAGGCGTATCCTGCATCGAGCTGCATTCTCAGGTTCACGACCGGGATCGAGGCGCGATTGGCGACAATCAACTCCAGGCCATTGCTCAGGCTGCCTCGCTCGAATTCGGTAAACTCGACTTCCGGAAACGTATTCGTGTCCGGTACGGAGGAGCGGTCGGCGCCCTGTTTCGCGGCGGCCAGCTCCGGGAAAGGGAGTACGTCAAGCTGGTATGAGCCGGCGCGAAGCCACCGGTTGGCCGCGGCGGTGATCGCTTCGGGAGTTGCCGCTTCAAAACGCTCCAGAGACGTCCTGTAGAACCCGGGGTCACCGGCATAGACAGCGTTGGTCGCCAGGACATCCGACTTGCCGCCGAATCCGCCGATTCGCTCCACGCCGCGTATGAAGCCTGCCTTTCGCTGTGCCTTGACCCTGGCGAGCTCGTCCCTGCTCACGCCTTCGTCGAGGAATCGCTGCAGTTCCTCATCGATCGCCTGTCTGACGGCCTCGATATCGCCGCCCGGCTGGACCGTGGCCTGAATCGAGAAGAAGCCGCCGATCTCCCCGGCGTACAGCGATGCGCTGACGCTGGTCGCCGTCTGGTCTTCGTAGACCAGCCTCTTGTACAGGCGGGAATTCTTGTCGCCGGCCAGTACGGACTCGGCAAGGTCCAGGAGATCCGCATCCTCGGATACGAAATTCGGACCGCCCCACACCTTGTATACACGCGACTGTGGCACCCGGTCCTGCATCGTCTCGTACTTGTCGGCGTCGAGCCTTACGATCCATGTCCGCGGCTTCGCGATCGGCGGGCCGGGCGGGATGTCACCGAAATAATTCTCGACCTTGCCGAGCACGACCTGCGGGTTCACGTCGCCGGCAACGACGATGACGGCGTTGTTCGGGCCGTAATAGGTCTGAAACCACTCGTGCACGTCCTCGAGGCTCGCGGCATCGAGATCCTCCATCGATCCGATGGTCGACCATGAATACGGGTGGCCCACGGGGAAAAGACCCTCCAGGATGCGGTAATAGACCTTGCCGTAAGGCTGGTTGTCTCCCTGTCGCTTCTCGTTCTGCACGACGCCGCGCTGCTCGTCCAGTTTGTCCTGGGTAACGGCACCGAGAAGATGGCCCATGCGATCCGACTCCATCCACAGGGCCATATCGAGCGCGGTCTTCGGCACGTTCTGAAAGTAGTTTGTACGATCGAAGTTGGTCGTGCCGTTCATGTCCGTGGCGCCGACCAGTTCGAATGGCTTGAAATACTCGTCGTCGTAGTTTTCGCTGCCGTTGAACATCAGATGCTCAAACAGGTGAGCGAAACCGGTCTTGCCGGGTCTCTCGTTCTTGGAACCGACGTGATACCAGATGTTTACAGCTACGATCGGTGCCTTGTGATCTTCGTGCACGACCAGACGCAGCCCGTTGTCGAGCGTAAATTCGCTGTAGCTGATTTCGATTTCGCTGGCTGTCGCCGGGTCGAAGGCAAGTAATTCCAGCGCCAGGCAGATCGAAAGTGTCAATCGGGGAATCGTCATGTCAGGGCCTTTCGGTGGTTTTTCTGATCGCGGGAGTCTAACAGGAGTCTGTGCAAACTAGAGACTCGATTGATGCGACAAGGTTCCTTGTCGAAGGCATAATGCCGCCCATGAATCGAGAAGCAGCAAGGCGGACGCTATATCCCGCCATCGAACCCAACCATGCGGGCCGTCTCGAGGTCAGCGGTGGTCACGAACTCTATTATGAGGAGTCGGGCAATCCGCACGGCAAGGCCGTCGTTTTTCTGCACGGCGGCCCCGGTGGTGGTTGCACGGAGAAGATGCGGCGCTTTTTCAACCCCGAGATTTATCGCATCGTGCTGTTCGATCAGAGGGGCTGCGGCAGGAGCCGTCCGCACGCCAGTCTCGAGCAGAACACGACCTGGGATCTCGTGAACGACATGGAAATCCTGAGGGCTGCCCTGCAAATCGACCGCTGGCAGGTATTCGGCGGCTCATGGGGCAGCACGCTGGCGCTGGCGTATTCCCAGACCCATCCCGGGCGGGTCACGGAACTCGTGCTTCGCGGCATTTTCATGCTGAGCAAGAAAGAAATCGACTGGTTTTATCAACAGGGCGCGAGCGATCTGTTTCCGGACCTGTGGCAGCACTATCTCGAACCGATTCCGAAGTCCGAACGTCACGACATGGTGAGTGCTTATTACAAGCGACTTACGTGCGACGATCCAGATGTCAGGCTGGCCGCTGCCAGGGCCTGGTCCGTGTGGGAGGCCTCGGCCAGTTTCCTCCTGCCGAACGAGAAAATCACCGCGACGTTCGGCGAAGAGAAACTGGCGCTGTCGCTGGCGCGGATCGAGTGTCACTACTTCGTAAATGGCGGATTCATGGAAGAGAAGCAACTCATCAATAACGTCGACAAAATCCGCAAGATTCCGGCCATCATCATCCAGGGCCGATACGATATCGTTTGCCCGCTGATCTCTGCCTGGGAACTGGCGCAGGCATGGCCGGAA
>JBHIDG010000162.1:0-7210 GCA_046760025.1 Woeseia sp.
CGATTCTGGTCTTCGAAATCTCGAGTGGCGGACCGAGAGCCGCCTCATTGACTACCGCGACGCCGGTTTCGACCGGCTTTTCGGTGAACAGACCCCAGATGAAGTAGAGAATGTTCGCCAGCAGCAGCAGCAGGAGCAGGTTCTTCATGACTCACTTTGTACCATGAACGCAAGCCCCTGAAGGACCAGGTTCGGACGGTGCAATATTTTGTCGTCAAGCCGCTTCAGGATGCGCGACGCATCTCCGCCGGTCAAGACGGTTTTCGGCCTGTACCCCTGCGCGCGCAGCACTTTGACCGCGCGGCTGATCGAACCGCATACGGCATTCACCGCGCCGCTCTGCACGGCGCCGTCGGTGCTGTTGGCGAAATTTGACATCCCATCCCCGGCATCCCCGAGTTTCCGGCTTGTACCGGCAATACCACTCGTATCCGATCTCAAGGCATTGCCCATCAATACCAGACCGGGGATGATCTGTCCTCCGAGATGCATTCCGTCCCTGTCTATTGCATCGATCGTCACAGCCGTCCCTACATCGACAATGCAGACCGCCCCGCGGAATTCGGATCGCGCACCGATCATTGCCACCCATCGATCCACGCCCAGTCGGCGCGGCTGCCGGTAGCCATTGGTTACACCGAAGGCCGTTTTCTCGCAGCGTGCATAATGAACTTCACAGCCACAGTGAATACCGATTACGCCGGACAAGCGTGTCGCAAAACTGGCTCCGGCAACGTTGCTGGCGAATACCCGGTCGACGCGCCGAGGCAAACGCGTCGTCAGCGATGCAAACCCCGTATCGTGAATCTTCGAATGCGATATGCTGCCGGTGCGCTTGATGCCACCCTTTTCGAAGAGGCCCCATTTCAGTCTTGTGTTTCCGACGTCAAATAGCAACGCGCGGATGTCGCTCATGCGTAGCTATCCGGCTTCTCTGGCAGTGTTATGGTACCGGTAAGTACGCGCCGCTGCTGTTCGCCCGTCCGTATTATCAACGCACCATCGTGATCGACGCCTTCGGCAACGCCCGAGTAGCGACCGGTGGGCGTATCAACGATGATCTCTTTGCCTCGCAGCCAGTCGCGTTTCCCCCAGCTGTCCTGAAACGGTGCAAACCCGTCGGTCTCGAAGCGAACCATGCAATCGAAAAGGCTTTCGATAACGGCAACCGACAACTTCTCCCGCGACGGAGGACTACCGGCGCAACCCTTCAGATCCATAATTTTTTCGGTTGACGGCAGTCCATCCTCGATCCGCATGCGGTCAGGCAGCTCGACGTTGAGCCCCACTCCGGCGATTACCGTTGCCCCCTCGCCCATATCGCTTTGCGCCTCGGTCAGGATGCCACCGAGTTTTCCCCCACAGGCAATAATGTCGTTCGGCCACTTCAGGCTGATTCGATCGATGCCCAGCCGCGCCAGCGCTTCGACGATGCCAACGCCCAGGGCCAGCGTCAGGCTGGGCAGTTTCTCGGGAATTGTTCGAAACGTGTAGGCCATCGACAGGCACAGTCCGGATGACGGCGGCGATTGCCAGGTCCTGTCGAGCCGCCCTCTTCCGGCGGTCTGGTAGTCCGCGACTGCGACGCGAAACCGACCCGGCGGCGGAGAAGGCTGATCGAGCAGGTAGCTGTTGGTCGATTCGATCTCCGAAAAAACCTCGAGTATGTCAAGCCTCGCACGGGACATACCGGTGATCGGCGCCCGAATATTTTCGGCATCCAACATGCAGAGGCTCACAACTTACTTCGGCGACGGAACAGCATTAGCCGCGGAATTCTCGACTCTGTGCCGTCGATCATGCGCCTGATATTCGAGCGATGTGTGAAAACGACGTACAGCGCGAGAGCGGCGCAATAGATGAATACCGGTAGGTCCGACTCGATGGGAGCTACAAGCAGATAAATCGGCGCTGACAGGGCCGCGATCATTGTCGCAAGTCCTACAAATCCGAACAGGATCAGAATCGACGCCCACATGAGTACGACGGGAATAATGACTTCGGGCTCCAGAATCAAGAACGTGCCGATCAGCGTAGCAGCGCCCTTACCGCCCCGGAAATTGTGCCATATCGGCCATACATGGCCGATTACGGAAGCCGCCGCGCAGCTCAGTGCCAGCCACGTTCGCGAGATTTCCGGGTCAGTGCCGAATGCGGGTAGCACGATTTCCGGAATGAGTCCCGCTGCCAAGGCGCCTTTGCCGACATCGATAACGACGACGCCGAGTGCAAACATCCATCCCTGAGTACGTAATGCGTTCGTTCCGCCTGCATTGCCGCTGCCCATCGTTCGGATGTCGACGCCGCCGCGCAACTTTCCCATCACCATGGATCCCATGACCGAACCGATGAGATAACTGAGAAGAAATTTGACTCCAAGTTCCAGCATTGCAGCATTTGTACCGGCTTTGTGCGGGGACCCTTTGGCATTGTAGCATCGGTCCTGAACGAACATCGGGCAACATACAAACGGTGAATACCGGGCCAGTTCCTCTTTTTGTCAATCCGGTTGCCGGCCGGGGACGGGCAGGCCGGAATATCGCGCGCGTTGCCGGGATGCTTGATTCATACACCATCGATCACCGGGTCGTCAGGAGTGAATCTGCCGGCGATCTCGAAAACAAGGTATTCGAGGCAGCGTCGAGCGGCGAAGAGAGAATACTCGTGGCGGGCGGCGACGGAAGTATTCACGAGGTGGCCAACGGCATTCTCCGATCCGGAGAAATCGTCGAACTCGGCGTAATTCCTATCGGCACCGGCAACGATTTTGCCAAAGCGTGCTCTGTTCCTCTTGATTGGGAAGAGGCCCTGAAGCAGCTCGCCGGCAGAATGACAAGCGGCGCGCCGGCGAGGCCGATCGATGCGGGCCGCATGAACGATCGGTATTTTGCCAACGGGGCCGGCATCGGTTTCGACGCCAAAGTGACCAAGATTGCCCGCTCGATCGGCTGGCGAATCGGAGACCTCGTATATCTGGTCGCGGTTTTCAAAGCGCTGATCGATGGCGTAATGACGCCGGAGGTGACTATGTGGTATTGCGATCGGACATACGAGGGACCGATCACGCTTGCAAACGTCGGCAACGGCGCGTGGGTCGGCGGCATGTTCCACATCGCGCCGATGGCGAAAAACGACGACGGCTGGCTCGACCTCGTGTTCGCCGAAGCAGTCAGCCGGCCCCGGATCATCGCACTACTGCCGAGACTGATGATCGGATCACACATCGAGCAACCCGAAATTACCCACGCAGCCGTGTCGAGGTGCGAGATCACGGCAACCGCCCCCGTACCCTCGCATCTCGACGGCGAGGTGCAGCCATTGCAAACACATTTCGAGATCGAAGTGCTGAAAGGAGCTTTACGTCTGCTGTGACGAACGCCGGGATCCGAGATAGATGGCAAACAACGTCATGATTGCACCGATCGCTTCCCTGGCGGACATCGGCCGATCGAAAAAAATAATGTCCCAGGCAATGCTCAAAGACGGCTGAAGCAACAAGGAAAGACCGACTTCTGCCGCCGACACTCTTGTAAGGCTGCTCGCAATGAACATCACGCCAGCGCTGTGCGCAAGCAGGCCGTAACAGGCCAGCCATGCGGCGTCGTTGACGCTTGGAATCGCCAGCGACTCGCCCTCGGCCATGGCCGACAAGCCCAGTAGCAGCGCCGCAACCAGTGACATCACGGCGACTTCCCGTGACGGGATCTCGTGACGCGAATTCGCTCGCGCCCGCCCCATGGTCAGCAGGTAACCGGCGTAGCACACGGCCGTCAACAGACCGAAGATGATACCCAGCCGGTAGTCCTGCGGCAGATCCTGCCAATCGATTCCGACGATCATCGCCAGCCCGAACATCGCGAGCGGGATTGCGACCAGTTGGGCCCTCGTGGGCTGCTGGCCGAGAATCAACATGCCCGCGGCGGTCATGAAAAATACCTGGAAATTGGCGAGCAGCGTGGCGAGGCCCGGTCCGACATAGACGATACTCCGATGCCAGAACCAGAGATCCAGCGCGAACAGGACCGCGGCAACCATCAGTGCCGTCCACGCGCCCTTCGTGAAAGTCAGCCTTCGACCGGTCAGCAAAATGAACGACGTGAGTGCGATGCCGCCGATGAAGACCCGATAAAAGCCGCTGCTTGTCGGCGACACGCTGACGAGTCTGACGTATACCGGCGAGAAGCTGATCATCACGGCGCCGGCAAACAGTCGAAGGCGGGGATTGCTGAACAGACGTATCCCGAAAGACGGCATCGCTAGTCGCCGGTCAACCACGCAATCCGTCTTTTCTCGGTTTCCTCATCTGGATCATCCGTGAGTTTCAGATAGCATGTGTCTGCCGGCGGCTTTTCGAGGCGTACCGAACACCTCAGTAACTCGTCACCACGGAAGACGCGTACCTGAGCCGTATCGCCGACGCGATATCCCTGCAACCGCTTGTCGATGTTCGAAGCCGTCAGCTTGAGGCCATCGATTGCCACAGCTTCGTCGGCCGGCGCGATGCCGCCCTGTTCCGCCGGACTGCCGGAATGAACGAGCTTGAATACGTCGCGGCCGTTCCGCTTGACCAGCGTCGCGCCGAGCCATGGATGTGGCTTTTTGTCCGGCTTGGCAGGTTTTCCACCTTTGTCCCTCGCGCTTTCGGCCGGGCGCAGATTGAGCTTGACGCCGAATTTCGCAAGCAGCCGCTCGAGTGGAAGATCATTAGTCCCGCGGACATAGCGATCGAAAAAATCGCCGAGATCAATACCCGACAACCTGGTCGCCACTGACTCGATGCCGCGCTCGGGCATGCCGGCTCCAGTTTCGCCGTATTGCTTCCAGCACTCGCGCATTACATCATCAAGGGAACGTTTGCCCTCAGTCTGAAGGCGCAGCGTCAAGTCGAGCGCCAGTGCAACAAGAGATCCTTTGGTGTAGTAGCTGACAGTTGCATTGCTGGAATTCGCATCCTGTCTATAGAATTTGGTCCAGGCATCGAAGCTTGATTCTTCGACGCTCTGTCGGAACCGACCGCGGGCACGCATCACACGCGTGATAGTCGTACCGAGTACCTCCAGGTAACTCTGCGCAGATATCAATTTCGAGCGAACCAGCGCCAGATTGTCATAGTAGGAGGTAACGCCCTCGAACACCCACAGCAGCCCCGTATGTGTCTCCTTGCTCAGATCGTAGGGTGTAAATGCCTGCGGCTTCATCCGCTTGATGTTCCAGAGATGAAAGTATTCGTGACTGCACAGCCCAAGGAACTTACGGTACCGCTCGTCCACGCCCGCATCGCCTCTTTTTGGCAAGTCATTCCGTGAGCAAAGCAGACTCGATGACCAACGGTGCTCGAGCCCGCCGTAACCGTTACCGAGAGCCATGAGCAGATACACGTATCGGTCCAGGTCCTCCGGCACGCCCAGGAGTCGCATGTGTTGCTCGCAAAGTGTCTTGAGGTCGTGACATACGCGTCCCATATCGACCCGCGTTTTTCCGCGAATCGCGATCGCATGCGGAATTCCATTTGCTTCGAACTCACCTATTGCCAGGTTGCCGATCTCGACCGGGTGATCGATAAGCTCGGCATAGTTTTCCGACTGATACACACCGAAGCCGTATTTCGGCGCAGTCTTCGACCTCATTGACGTTACGACCCGCCAGTTGCCGCCAACCGGTTTGGGCACCGGGCGAATGTCGAGTTCGCAGGCATGGCCTTCCTGACCGACCACTGACGGAAACACTCTTGGGCCGTTGAAGTATGCATGCGTGGTATCGAAGTGTGCGCCACGCACATTCTGATCGTAAGCATAGATGTCGGTGATCAGAGTAATCGGCGATTCGCACGCCGCCGCCTGCCAACTGCTCTTGTCGACTTTCGTGAGTTCGATCTCGCGATCGTCGGATATGGCACGAATGCCGACGACGTGTTTTGCAAGGTCCCGCACCACATAACTCCCCGGTATCCATGCCGGAATCGAGAACACCTGTCCCGCGGGATCCGGTTCCGCCACAATCAACCGAACCTCGAAAAGATGGGCGCCGGGATTCTTCAGACTAATGCTGTAATAGTGCGGTAGTGTGGGCATGCTTCTTGTTGTTATGGATTGGCGTTCTCTTATTTTAGCCTTTATTCATGGATATACGGGCTCGGACAACTTCAGTGTCATGCACTTCGCGGACCCGCCTGCCTTCAGGAATTCGGACAGATCGATTTCAACGACTTTGAATCCGGCCACCATGAGCCGGGCTTTCAGCGCCTCGGAGGCCGCATTCAGATACACCGTGTCACCGACGTTGACGGCGTTGCAGGCAAAGTTTCCGGCATCTCGCGTGTCCACCACGATGCGCTTGTGGGACGGAACCCGGCTTTCGATCGCCATCCGGGAATCGAAGTCGAATGCCGGGGGATGATACATGAGGAACCCGCCGGTCAACGGACAGAAACAGGTGTCGATGTGATAGAACCTCGAGTCCGTGAGTCTGATGGAGACGACTTCCAGATCGAGAAAACCCTCTATCTCGGGATGCGCTTCGATCTCTGTCCGGAAACCGTGTCCGGTCCACAACCACGGACTGCCGCGATCGAGGAGACAGTCTCCGGCGCCCTCGAAACCGATTTTTTCGTCCAGGTCTAATGACTCGAATCCGTTTTCACGAAACCAGGTTTTGAAATGAGGTTCCTCGGGCCGGCGTTCGTTCGGCATAAAGTGGCTTGCAATCGCCTTATCGCCGTAGACGACGCCCGCGTTCGCGGTAAAGACCATGTCGGGCAGGCCCGGCTGCGGCTCCATCAGCTCGATTTCGGCAAGCTCGCCTAAAGAGTCCTTCAGCGTACTCCATTGTCTGAGCGCAATCTCCGGGTCCAGCGCACCTTCGTTTCCCGCCATCCATGGGTTGATGACGTACTCCACCGTGAAAAACTTCGGTGGGCACATGAGTATCTTCTCCTTCATATTGTTTACCGGCTTGCAAAGTGAATCCGACAACACAAAAACAGGGCCGGTTGCCCGGCCCCTTCGGTACCTGATTCTAGATTAAACCTGATTCAATTGCCTGTTCTGCCGGACTCGCCTAAATGCATCAGCGGTAGCGGCGTCGGGCTCGAGCCGTCCATGAAATACATTTTGCTGGCGGGGTCTTTCGAGATCGCCTTGAGCGCCTCCAGTGACTGAAGCTGTATATAGGCCGGATTTCTCGCAATCGCGTTATTGATCTGTGTAATTTC
>JBHIDG010000163.1:0-7179 GCA_046760025.1 Woeseia sp.
CGATAAAAGACATTGGGTACCGCTAGCCTGAGATGCATGTCGTTGGCGACAATGGCACCGCCGTTACGGCTGATCTTGCCGCTGACCGCCCAGTTATTGCTCCCGAGCGCTCCCGGCTCGGCATCCCCTGTCGCGACCGACCGCGGCATCGCTACACGGCGATCACGCACATCGAGCCTGGCTGTGGGAGGAATCGCGGGCGTCGCCCGCGCGTTACCGACCAGCGGCGCATCCCATTCGGTGCCGGAGGGATACAGCCAGTCGTAGACGTCCGCGGTCGTCAATCGACGCACCAGCCCGCGCCTGATATCACGCGACGCCCGGTCGTCATTGAGAGTCAGGAACATCCCATAGGCAACCAGCAGGCTGTCATCGAGCCGCCAGGGCTCCGGCGTCACGCGCAGAACGAAGTATTCGAACGGCTTGGTGCCGAGACTGTCGAGCCCTGCATTCACGCCATTCACGTATGCATTCATGATGTCAGCCTCTTCCGCTGTCATCCGTGCGGCGACTTCGGCGGCCCGACTCCGGAAGCGGTGGAACCGATTGCGCTTGTCCGTCTCCAGCGCCGCCGGACCGATGATCTCGGCAAGCTCGCCTGCCGCCTGCCTGCGTGTCAGGTCCATCTGAAAAAAACGGTCCTGCCCGTGCACGAAACCCGTACCGAACGCGAGGTCTGCCCGGCTCCCGGCCGTCACCGTCGGTATACCCAAGGCATCGCGCTCTATCGTTATATCGGCCGCGGTACCGTGTGCACGGATTTCACCGTCGAGTCGCGGCAGACTGGCGTTCAGGGTGAGGAAAAGTACGAGCACGCCCGCCGCAATGACTGCAACGAACGAGAATAGTAATCGCCGAATCAGCCGCATCATCAGTCGGGTGAGCTTACGCTAACGATTTTCATCGAATTCGTGCCGCCGGAAACGCCGGTGAGATCGCCCTTGGTAAATATGACGAGATCGCCTTCTTCGACGAGCTCGTTCGACAGCAGTGTACTGACAATGTCGCGTTGCATTCGCCCCGGGTCCGAAGTCTCCAGCTTGAATGACACCGGATAGACGCCGCGATAAAGCGTAACGCGCCGGCTCGTCGCCACATGCGGGGTAAAGGCGTAAATCGGAATGTCCGATCGAATGCGCGACATCCAGAGCGTCGTCGACCCCGACTCGGTAAGGGCAATGATTGCCTTCACGGCGAGATGATTCGCCGTGTACATCACCGCCATCGCAATCGCTTCGTCGACATGACGAAATCGATCGTCCAGCCTATGCGTCGTCCGACCCCGCGCAAGCACGTGTTTCTCCGCCCCGGTGCAGACTTCGCTCATCGCCGCAACCACTGACACCGGATATTCACCCACGGCCGTTTCCGCAGAAAGCATGACGGCGTCTGTGCCGTCCATGACCGCGTTGGCGACATCGGAAACCTCGGCCCTGGTCGGTGTAGGACTCTTGATCATGGACTCCATCATCTGCGTGGCCGTAATGACGATCTTGTTACTCCTTCGCGTCAGCCGGATGATGCGTTTTTGCATGCCGGTCAGCTCCGCATATCCCATCTCGACGCCGAGATCACCTCTGGCAACCATGACGACGTCTGCTGCCTCGATGATCGATTCGATCGAACCAACCGCCTCCGCGCGTTCGATTTTCGCCACCACGGGACCATGCCCGCCGGCAGACTGAAACAGCTCGCGAGCCTCATTGACGTCATCTGCATTCCGCACGAAGGACACCGCGAGGAAATCCACTTCGTGTTCCGCCGCAAACCGAATGTACTCGCGGTCGGTGTCTGTCAGCGCGGGCGCCGACAAGCCGCCGCCCTGCCGGTTTATGCCTTTGTGATCCGACAGGAAACCGCCGAGGGTCACAGTCGTGTATATCCGCGTGCCGTCTATCCTGTCGATTTTGAGCTTCAGCTGTCCATCGTTCAGGAGCAGTACGTCACCCGGCGCCACATCCTCGTGCAATTCGGGATATGCGACGCCGACTCCCCTCTCGTCGCCGTCATGCAGCCCCAAACTGGAGTCAAGAAAGAAACTCGCTCCTTCCGTCAGTGTCGCCTTGCTGTGCTTGAATCGTCTGACCCGGATCTTCGGCCCCTGCAGATCACCCATCAGGCCGATTTCGCGCCCGCACTCGGCCGCCGCAACACGCAACGCACCAATTCTTGCGCGGTGATCTTCCGGCTCGCCGTGCGAAAAATTTATTCGCGCGACATCCAGGCCGGCGGCGATGATTTCCTTGAGTACGTCCGGATCGTCGGTCGCCGGGCCCAGCGTCGCGACGATTTTTGTTCTTCTGGCCATGGCCGCGATTATTGCACAGGGCGATCAGATATTGAGGTATGCTCTCACGACCAGCTCTTTCCCGATCACTATGTTCAACAGACGACGATTCATTCAGACACTGCTCGTGGCGGCCGCGTCTCCCGCCGCAAAACGGTCGCTGGCCGGCAGACAAGGGAACGCCGGCTTCGGCAAACTGATTCCCGACCCGCGTCAGGTTCTCGACCTGCCCCGCGGTTTCGAGTATCAGATCGTCTGCCGCAAGGGTGAGGAGATGGATGACGGCCTGCTCGTTCCGGGCGAAGCGGACGGCATGGCTGCATTCCCGGGCGAGAACGGCCACATCGTGATCGTCTGTAATCATGAAAATCACCCGCGACAGTCATACAAAGGGCCATTCGGCAAAGACCTCGAACGCCTCGACCGAATTGACCGGCACAAGGTATATGACTTCGGCGGGGGTCGAACGCCCGGCAACGGTGGAACGACAGCCATCGCCTACGACCCGCGCAGCAGGAAAAAGTTAAGCCAGCACCTGAGCCTTGCGGGCACGGAATACAACTGCGCCGGTGGGCCGACACCGTGGGGAAGCTGGCTGAGTTGCGAGGAGTGTTTCGAAGAACCGGGTACTCGCCTGGATTTTTTTCGCATTGTCGAAAGGGAAAAAAAGCACGGCTACGTATTCGAAGTGCCGGCAGCAGCGCGCGTTGCGGTCGATCCCCGGCCCCTCAGGGACATGGGTCGGTTCGTGCACGAGGCGGCGGCGGTGGACCCGCGCTCCGGAGTCGTCTACCTGAGCGAGGACAGGCCCAACGGCCTGCTTTATCGGTTCATACCGAATGAGCCGGGCAAGCTTGATCGCGGCGGACAACTTCAGGCGTTATGCATCGGCGGCAAATCGTCATTCGATACGCGCAACTGGTCCGCGCGTAAACGAATGAAGTCGGGCAAGTGGTTGCGGACCCGTTGGACCGATCTGCGGGATGCAGACAGCGCACAGGACGATCTGAGACTGCGCGGTGCCGATGCCGGCGCCGCAATTTTTGCAAGCGGCGAGGGCCTGTGCTTTACCGGAGAGGATATCGTGCTGACGGCCACCACCGGCGGCGAGGACCGTCTCGGTCAGGTGTTTGCGTACCGGCCCGGCCCCAGGGAGGGACGAGGCGACGAGCAAATGGAGCCGGGCGCCTTGAGCCTGATCGCTGAATCGACGACTGACAGCCTGTTACGTCACGCCGACAACGTAACAATGAGCCCCTGGGGCGACCTGATCATCTGCGAGGACACCGCGCGTCATTGTGGACTCGTTGGCATCCGTCCTGATGGTGCGCAATACGCGATAGCCGACAACGCATACACGAACTCCGAATTGGCCGGCGTCTGTTTTTCGCCGGACGACTCCGTCATGTTCGTAAACATACAAGTCCGGGGACTGACGCTGGCCATAACGGGACCCTGGCCAAGACCAGGCGCGTAGTTGGTCTGTCGGGGTCTTCAGATCAACAGGTGTGCCGCTGCGATCAACAGCGGCAATGCAATCACCGTGCGCAAAAGAAACACGAGCACGAGATCCCGAGGCCTATCGGCAACTGCGACCGCAGAATGATCACGCCGACTTCGGACATGAATACGAGCTGAGCCACCGAGAGCCCGGCGAGCACGAAACTAGTGAGCTCGCTATCGATGCCACCGGCTACCACTGCCGGCATGTACTGATCCATAAACCCTGCGAACAGACCGGCCGCGGCCACGGATGCCTCTGGAATATGTGCAAATGCCAGTAACGGCACTAACGGAGCACCGAGAAACTGGAAGATGGGCGTGTGAAAAGTCAGCAATGCGGCGATCGTCGCCAATGCCATTGCCGCTGCAACGACCGCAAACAGGAAAAACATCAGGTTGCTGACGCCACTGATCAGAAACGCGCTCGGCCCCGGACTGTCTTTCGCTCGGGCCACCGCCTTCTGCCAGGCTTCGCTCAGCAATGACAGGTCCGCCCGGTAGTCTTCGTGTATCTGTTGACCTGCCGCCTCGTAGTAGCGGTCCATCTTGCCGGATAACGGCGGAAGTCGCGGCGTTACGAACGCCGCGATCAGGCAAATGACCACTACCGTCGCATACCAGGTAATAAATAGTTCCTCGATACCTGCTGCCGCGGCAACCACGAGACTGAACGGAATCGAAACAATCGAGAAGTTCAGCGCGATTACAGAGGCTTCGCGTGCTGTGTAAAATCCGCGCTCGTATTGGCTGATCGTGATCAACAGTCCCACCGAGGCAGCGCCGATCACTGAAGCGGTTGCATCTATTGCCGCACGTCCCGGTAACTGAAACAAGCGGCGGAAGAACGGCCGCGCGAGTGTGCCTATGAATTCCATGAAGCCGAAGTCGGTCAAGAGCGGCAATAACAGACACGCGCTGATATATACGGTGACGACGTTGAACGCGATATCGATGAAGATGGCTCCACCTATCTGTTCGGACCGCAACAGCTCCGGTCCGATCTGCAAGTAGTAAACGAGCCCGAATGCTGTTCCCAGCAATCGCAGTATCAGCCAAACAGGCGGTACATCGAACAACTCACGCAGCAACGCCCGGCGGCGTATCCACTTCGACTTGAACGCCGACCCGGCAACCGTGAGCAGGCTGCTGACGATCAGCAACAGAATGACAATCTCAATATCAATATCGGGGAGCGCCGTCCGAATCCAGCCCGTCACGATCCCGATACCGATCGTGAGCTGCCCATTCCAGGCTATTGGCGTGAGGAATACAAAGACACCAAATAGAGACGGTACGATAAATCGGAATGCGGGCGCCAAGCGACCTAGTCCCCGGCCGAGCGCGCTTCGAGAACCGCCACCGCCGGCAGTTTTTCCCCTTCGACGAATTCGAGAAAGGCACCGCCGCCTGTCGAGATGTACGAAATGTCGTCGGCGACGCCGTACTTGTCGATCGCCGCAAGCGTGTCGCCGCCCCCTGCCACCGAGAACGCCGAACTTTTTGCTATCGCCCGAGCCAGTGCTCTGGTTCCTTCGCCGAACCGATCGAACTCGAAGACGCCGACCGGTCCGTTCCAGATAATTGTACCGGCAGTTTTCAGAATCTCTGAAAATTGCGCTGCCGTTTCCGGTCCAATGTCGAGAATCAGGTCATCCGGATCAATGTCCGTCACTGCTTTTGTCTCGGCGGCAGCCTCGGCGGAAAATTCCGTTGCCGTGACGACATCGACCGGCACAGGTGTGTTCGCTGCCAGCTGCCGTGCCTGATCCACCATGTGCGGCTCATGCAAAGACTTGCCGACATCATGTCCTGCTGCGGCGATAAACGTGTTGGCAATAGCCCCACCGACGATAAGCTGATCGACGATTTCGACGAGCGCGATGAGCACCGTGAGTTTGGTCGATACTTTCGAACCGCCGACAATCGCCACCAATGGCCTCGCCGGATTGTCCAGTGCGGTGCCCAGCGCATTCAGTTCCGCCGCCAGCAGTGGTCCCGCACATGAGACCGGCGCAAAACGAGCAACACCGACGGTGCTGGCCTGAGATCGGTGCGCCGTGCCGAAGGCGTCCATCACGAAAACGTCGCAGAGTCTGGCCATTTTCAGCGAGAGCCGTTCGTCACAGGTTTTCTCGCCTTCGAGGAAACGTACGTTTTCGAGGAGCGCGACCTCGCCGGGTTCAACATCGACGCCAGCGATCCAATCGGTAATGAGCTGCACGTCCATGCCCAATAGTTGCGCCAGATGAGCTGCGATTGGCCGCAACGAAAGCCTGGTGTCCGGTTCCCCTTCGACCGGGCGGCCGAGATGAGACATCAGAATTACTGCCGCATTAGCATCCAGCGCCGATTTTATCGTGGGCAGTGCTGCTCTGATGCGCGCATCACTTGTTACCCGGCCCTCTTCAAGTGGTACGTTTAGATCTTCGCGAATCAGCACGCGCTTTCCGGAGAGCTCGACCTCGCTCATCTTGATGATGGACATAGATGTCCTGATCGGTTGTTCGCGCTTTCTTAGCTGGCGTTTATGAGGGCAATCGCCGTATCCAGCATACGGTTGGAGAATCCCCATTCGTTGTCATACCAGGAACAGACTTTGACGAGTGTACCTCCCATGACCTTTGTCAGGCCGGCATCGTAGGTCGACGACGCAGGATCATGATTGAAGTCGATCGAGACCAGCGGCTCGTCGTTATAT
Organism: Woeseia sp.; assembly: GCA_046760025.1. GTDB lineage: Bacteria > Pseudomonadota > Gammaproteobacteria > Steroidobacterales > Woeseiaceae > JACZWL01. The sequence continues at coordinate 6,489 of JBHIDG010000163.1, forward strand.
GCGAGCACGCCTTTGAGTTCGCCCTCTGACGCTTCCTTCATAACGCTGTTGACTTCCTCGACGCTGGATTCACGTTCGGCAACAAAACTGAGGTCGACCAGCGAGACATTGATTGTCGGCACCCGAATCGCGTATCCGTCGAGCCGCCCTGCAAGGTCCGGCAGCACCAGCCCGACCGCAGCGGCAGCGCCGGTCTTTGTGGGTATCTGTGACATCGCAGCGGCACGCGCGCGTCTCAGATCCTTGTGGAATACGTCGGTCAGCACCTGGTCGTTCGTGTAGGCATGAATCGTCGTCATCAGGCCATGTTTAACGCCGATTCTCTCGTGCAGAGGCTTGACGAGGGGGGCGAGACAATTCGTCGTACAGGAGGCATTGGAGATAACGGTATCTCCGGCTTTCAATATATCGTGGTTGACGCCGTAGACGATTGTCGCATCAACTTCTTTTCCGGCCGGCGCCGAGATGATGACTTTGTTTGCGCCACCCTCGATATGCGCCATCGATTTATCCTTCGACGCAAAAAACCCCGTCGCTTCGAAGACGAGCTCGACACCGAGGTCACCCCACGGCAATTTCGCCGGATTCCGCTCCGCAAGCACCTTGATTCGATCGCCGTTCACCACCATGCTGTCACCGTCGACCTCGACAGTGCCCGGGAATCGGCCATGTGCCGTGTCGCGGCGCGTCA
>JBHIDG010000164.1:0-7160 GCA_046760025.1 Woeseia sp.
GACCGGTGCCGAGCCTTGCACCGCTCGTCAAGAAGGTTGCCCCCGCGGTCGTCAATATCCGGGTCAGCCAGACTGTCTCTACGCGGTCCCCGTTCGGCGATGACACGTTTCGACGGTTTTTCGGCATTCCCGACGAACGAGAGGTGGCCAGCGCCGGCTCGGGAGTCATTGTCGATGCCGAGAACGGTTACATACTGACTAATCATCACGTCGTCGAAAATGCCGACCAGATACAGATTTCACTGATCAACGAGGTTTCCCTCGATGCAGAGGTGGTCGGATCCGATGCCGCAACCGACATCGCCGTCATCAAGGTGGATCCCGAAAATCTGGTCGAGCTGCCCATCGGCGAGTCGGACGATGTAGAAGTCGGGGACTTCGTCATCGCGATCGGCAATCCATTCGGCCTCGGACACACCGTGACTTCAGGCATAGTCAGTGCACTCGGCCGCACTGGCATCAGCCGCAACGGCTACGAGGATTTCATCCAGACCGATGCGTCCATCAATCCCGGCAATTCCGGTGGCGCTCTCGTGAACATGAAGGGTGAGTTGGTCGGCATCAACTCGGCGATCATCAGCCGAAGCGGCGGCAATGTCGGCATCGGTTTCGCGGTTCCCTCGGAGATAGCCCGGTCGATCATGCGGCAGATTCTCGACTTCGGAGAGGTTCGCCGCGGCTTGCTGGGCGTGACTATTGCCACGATCGACGAGGAAAGTGCCAAAGCACTTGGCGCCGAGGTCGATAGTGGGGCCCTGGTCTCCAATATCGAGCCCGGCTCTGCGGCCGAGAATGCCGGGTTGCAGGTCGATGACATCATCGTCCGGGTCGACGACAAAAAGATCGATAGCAGTATCGAGTTACGGAACGCGATCGGCCTCAGGGGATCCGGCGAAAAAGTCGATATCGAGTTCGTTCGCGGCGGTAAATCCCGCACTGTGACCGCAACGCTCGGTCAACGGGCGGTTGCCCGGAGCGGGGGCGCCGATATTCACCCCGGCCTTGCCGGAGCACGATTTGCGACGAGCGCGGCAAGCGCGGTCGGCGGCGTCAACGTAACGGACGTCGAACCCGGAAGCCCTGCCGCACAACGTGGCTTGCGTTCGGGCGACGTCATCATCGCGGTAAACCGGCGACCGGTTCAGGGTTTGAGCGAATTTCGTAACGCTGCGCAGGGCAATCGAATTCTGTTCCTGCTCGTCAGGCGCGGCGACCGGCAACTGATGCTGCAGATCCGCTAGCTCCGGGACAGGGTCTCGGCCCCGTCGTAGAAGCACTGCAGGTCATCGTGGCAGTCCTTCAGCAATTGCCGAAATTCGGCGAGTTTCCCTTGGTACAGAATCAACGGGATCAGGCTCGCATTGTTCATAGGCTGCATGAGCCAGACGGGCGCACGCCGCCCTTTTCGATCGACCTCCCGGTGAGCCTCCGCTGTCAGGCGGGCCAGGATCGTTTGTTTGCGCTCGCGCTTTTGATCGTCGTCAACCAAACTGGCATATAACTTCTCCAGTTCGGCACGTGCGGCCCGTACATGCTGCATGAGCAGGCGTCTGAATTCGCGGCTGCCACGATATTCCCGCAGTCGCTCGTGTTCGCCCCGGCTGGCCAGCCACCGCTCTATTCCGATTTCCTCCACCGCCGTAGCAAAGGACTCGTTGAACTCGGCATCGTCTCTGACGTAGAGCTTTTGATGCGCGAGTTCATGGAACAGGACGGCGACCAGATCCAGATCGGACCAGCGCATCATTGTGCTCAGCACCGGATCCGAAAAACGGCCCAGCGTCGAATAAGCGGCAACGCCACCGACAACCACGTCGTAGCCGTCCCGCCTCAGCTTCTCCGCCCGCTTCTGCGCCGCTTCTTTCGAAAAATACCCCCGATAGCCGACGCATCCGACGACCGGGTAACACCATCGCTTCGCTTGGAGCGAGAATTCCGGCGCCGCAAATACGTTCCAGACCACGAAATCACGATCGAGTTCGGCGTAACTCAGATAACTGTCGTTGTCCGGAAGACGGAGTTCGTCGATCGAGAACTGACGGGCTTCCTTTACTTGAATGAGCCGCTCCTTCAGTTCCTCAGGCGAACTCGCATCCCGAATGACGTCATCGACCGGCCGGCGCTTTTGCATGATGTCGACGTGTCCACGCGCTGCCTGCATGTAGTAACAGCCCTCAATCTGCACGGCCAGCAAGAGAACGAAGAGTCCCGACGCGACAGGGACCATTTTGGCAACAGATGGCGGTATCAATTTGATCTGCCGGCACTCCGTGAAAACGCTAGAATCTGCCGATGGAAGTTTACCTTGTCGGTGGCGCTGTTCGGGACGAACAGTTGAGCCTGCCCGTGAAAGAGCGGGACTGGTGTGTCGTGGGAGCGACTCCCGACGATCTCCTGTCGCAAGGGTATCGTCAGGTCGGCAAGAATTTTCCGGTTTTCCTGCATCCCGAAACGGACGAGGAATATGCGCTTGCCAGAACCGAGCGCAAAACGGGCACAGGCTATCACGGCTTTGAATTTCACACTTCCCCCGACGTGACGCTCGAGGACGATCTGAGCCGCCGTGATCTCACCATCAACGCGATGGCAAGAGACGACGACGGCAATCTCATCGATCCTTTCGATGGCGCAAGCGATCTGGAAAACAGGGTCCTCCGGCATGTGTCCGAGGCGTTTTCCGAAGACCCGGTCAGGATCCTGCGCGCCGCCAGATTCAAGGCGCGATTCGCCGGTCTTGGATTCGAGCTGGCCAGCGAGACGCTCGATCTGATGACTTGCATGGTTGCCGGCGGCGAAGCGGGCGCACTGCAGGCAGATCGTGTCTGGCAGGAAACGGAGTTGGCACTCGCGGGCCCCGATCCTCATCTCTATTTTGCGGTGCTCCGTGACTGCGGCGCCCTGGCCGTCGTATTTCCGGAGGTCGATGCGCTATTCGGTGTGCCGCAGCCCCGGCAATGGCATCCCGAGATCGATTGCGGCGTGCACGCCATGATGGTGCTCAAGCAGGCCGCGAGACTCAGCGATGAGGTCGACATTCGGTTCGCCGCACTGGTGCACGATCTCGGCAAGGCAATCACCGACCAAAGACATCTGCCCAGTCATCCCGGCCACGAACGACGCAGCGCAGACCTGATCAACGACATGTCAGAGCGGCTGCCTGTGCCGCGCGCCTGTCGCGAGCTGGGTGTGCTCGTCGCACGGCATCACGCACATTGCCATCGTGCTTTCGATCTCAAGCCCGCCACGATCCTGAAACTGTTCAGAAACGTCGATGCATTCAGGCGCCCGGAGCGATTTCAGAAATTCCTGCTGACCTGCGAGGCAGATGCCCGCGGACGCACGGGCCTGGAGGACCAACCATATCCACAGGCGGCTTATTTGAACCGTGCGCGGAACGAAGCAGCCCAGGTCAAAGCGTCGGAAGTCGTCGGCACTGAAACGTCCGGAACGGCAATCGGTGCCGAAATCGACAGGATGCGTGTGAAGGCCATCAAAAAAGTGAAGGCCGAAACTTCGAATCAGGTGCCGTAGAAGAACCAGAAGAACGAGAAGACGGTGGTGCCGCCGAAACGCTCGGAATCGTCGTAGCCGAGGCGCAACTCGATATCACTTGAATCAGACGCCGGAAACAGAAATCCGAAGCTCACCGAATCGACGCGACCGCCATCGATCGCCGTCTGCCTGCGGCCGCTCTCTATACTGACGGTTCGCAGGCCGAAACTGAAATCGAGTCCCGCGTCGGCCCGGTAGTCGAGCAGGCTGTTCGCGAGACTCAGTCGGGATGCCGACAGAAAATTCAGATCCGAGATGTTCTGCAAAGCAGAGAGATTCACGGAGTAGACGTAGTTCATGCCGCGCATGTAAAAACTGACACGGCCGCCGACATCGGCCCGAAAATTCACTCCATAGCCGTCTGCATCGAATTCGACCAGTCGCCGCTCGAGCAGCGGCGCGAGATTGAAGATGAAATCGAAGTTTCTTTTCTCATAATCGGTCGACAGCGACAGGGTCTTCGTCCGTATGTAAACCGAGCCGCGAAGATCCACCGAATCGAGTAACTCGTCGTCTCCCCAGTAGGCCGCGCCTATCCGGACGCCAATCGGATCGAAGTGATGATCCAGGCCCATATCTCCGTACAGCGTGTCGAGCTGGTTGACCGCGCCTTCGGCCTGCGACTTTGCGGCGGTTACCGAGAACCAGGTTTTCTTGGTGACGCCGAAATCTCCGACGGCCGAAAAGGAGAAGCTGTCCGAGGTATCGGCTTCGCCGCCGAACCCGATCACATAGCCCTCTCCGGCAAGGGCGTTGGTTCCCGACATGAGAGCCGGCAATAAGACCGCAAATCGCTTAAACCAGGGCATAGTAGATCACTCCCGCGAGACCGAGCCTGTATACAGCAAACGGCACAAGACCGATTGCGTTGACAAAGCGCATGAAGAATTCGATGCTGATATAGGCTACGATGGCCGAAATTGATATACCAATCGCCAGCTGCGGCCAGGCGATCTGTAAACCTTCAACAAACAACATCGACGTTTCGAAAATGGTCGCTGCCAGAATCACCGGCGCCGACAGCAGAAAAGAAAATCGCGCGGCGTCCAGTCTCTTGAAACCGAGGATCATGGCCGCGCTGATCGTGACGCCGGCGCGAGAGGTTCCCGGCACGAGTGCCAGTGCCTGCGCGATACCGATGATGATGGCATCCCTGAGGCGTATGCCGGCACTCGTTCGTTCATGTCTGCCGAATCGATCGGCCAGTGCCATCAGAATGCCGTAGCCCGAAAGGGTCAATACGATGACGACGGGGCTCCTGAGGTTCGCCTCTATCCAGCCGGCGAACAGCAGACCGGCGACGGCGGCCGGAATAGTGCCAATCACGATGCATATGGCCATGCGCGAATCCGGTGACGCCGCGCCGCCGCCGAGGAAATTCAAGCCACCGCGTATCAGCGCCAGCAGGTCGTTTCGGAAATAGGCGCAAACCGCGGTGAGGGTACCGAAATGGACGGCGACGTCGAAAGTCAGGCCCTGGTCCGTCCAGCCAACCAACGCGGGCACGATCACCAGATGTCCCGAACTCGAGATGGGCAGAAACTCTGTGAACCCCTGCACGATCGCGAGCACAATCGTCTGCAGCCAACTCACAGCGTGTGCGCCCTGTCTGAACTGTCGAACGCGCTAATGCCGATCGATTCTCTGCGAGTCAGTCCGATGCACTTGAAGTTCTCGCCCATTTCACCGGGCAGCGTCAGCAGCTTCACCTGACGCGACAACTCCAGCTGATCGGCAACAGGCAAGTCTGCGATGTCGGCCAGCTCCTCTTCGAGACCGCCATTGATCAGAAATTGCGCCTGCGTCACGTAACCGGCAATGTCGAGTCCGTGTTTCTCCGCTGATTTCGCAACAGCCGTGAAGTCGACCCAGCTCGTCAGGTCCTGGATGCCTGGATAGATAAGCGGCTCGGTGTGCGCATGGTGACGAAAATGACAGCGCAACCAGCCCTGTTTGCGATCGCGGGAATAATACTCCCGCCGGCTTACGCCGTAATCGAAAATGAGTATGAGGCCGTGGCCCAGGCAAGTCGCGATCTGACCGATCCAGTCCGACAGACCGAGGGACACCTCGGACTGGTAACCCTTCGGGAGAGCCTCACCGATTTCAGCCTCTATCCTTTCAACCGCCGCCGAAAGCACCTCCGGTGCCGGTCGCTTGCTCCAGTCGAAGCCCGCATCACCGGCGGTGACCCGCATCTGAAATACAGCGTCGTCGGCGCGCTCGAATCGCTCGACAGGCAATGCATCGGCCACCTCGTTCGCGATCACAACGCCTGAAAAGTCCTCGGGCAATTGATCGAGCCATTCGACATCGGGGAGCCGCTCGGGCAGTTCATCTCGTATCAGGTCTTCCTGCCTGGCCCTGAGGTCGGCGGATCCCTCGAGGATCAGGTATCGTGCAGGCGGGGACTTCAGATCGGTCAGCTTGCGCAGGATATCGACCGCAAGTCGGCCACTGCCGGCGCCGAGCTCCAGTAACTGTCCGTTCTCGATATCTTCCAGGACCGCGGCGCATTGTCGTGCCACGACGCGACCGAAAAGCGGCGATATCTCAGGAGCGGTGACGAAATCCCCGCCCGCACCGAACTTCGTTGTGCCGACGCTGTAGTAACCAAGGCCCGGTGAATAGAGCGCGAGGTGCATGAACTGCGCGAAGCTTATGCTGCCGTCGGCCGCATCGATTGCCTGCCGGATCGATTCACAGACTTTCTGACAATGCACAATGCTGTCATCATCGGGTATCGGCAAGCCGCCAATCGTATGTCGTCCGTGTTGCATGTTGCGCGCGATCTCCTTAACAATGCCGATAGCTCGTCGACTGCAAGTTAACCGAAATGTCTGAAGCAGATACCCGCTCCCTCGACAGCAAGTACGCATTGATTACAGGGGCCGCCAGAAGAATCGGCGCCGCGATCGCCGCGTGTCTGCATCAGGCCGGCGCCAACGTCGCCATCCATTATCGCAGTTCCGCCGGCGACGCAAAGGAACTCTGCAACCGTTTGAACGATGCGCGGCCGGAATCGGCCAGAATATTTGCCGCCGACCTCAGCGAAACGGCCGGTCTGGCCGGTTTTGTCGACGCGGTCATCGAGTGGGGCGGCAGGCTCGATATCCTGGTCAATAATGCCTCGTCCTTTTTTGCCACACCGATCGGCAAGATCTCCGAACGGCAGTGGGACGACCTGATAAGCAGCAATCTCAAGGCCCCCCTTTTCCTGTCGCAGACCGCATGGCCGTACCTCCGGTCCAGGCACGGCGTGATCATCAATATGGTGGACATACACTCTCGACGGCCGCTACGGGACCATGCTGTCTATGTCTCGGCGAAGGCGGGCCTCGCGATGCTGACGCGGGCATTGGCCAGGGACATGGCGCCCGAGGTGCGGGTAAACGCCATCGCGCCGGGCGCCATCCTTTGGCCGGAGGAAGGTATGACCGGCACGGTCAAACAAAACATCGTGAAGAAGATACCGCTCGGGCGGCCGGGAAATCCCGACGATGTCGCCCACGGCGTACTCTACCTCGTTCGGGATGCTAGCTATGTCACCGGCCAGATCATCTCGGTCGATGGCGGCCGCAGCATTGGCTGGTAATCGGGGACGGACC
>JBHIDG010000165.1:0-7141 GCA_046760025.1 Woeseia sp.
CCCGCAAGCGAACGCGGGAGAGCCTGCAGCATATACTTTGCGAGGACTGTCCCAATTGCGACGGCCGCGGATTCATCATGACGGCCGAAACCATGTGTTTCGAGATATTCCGGGAGATTATAAGGCAGTACCGTCAGTTTACGTTCGATGAAATATTGGTACTTGCACATCAGGACGTGATCGAACTGTTGCTCGATGAACAGTCGAACGCGCTCGCCGAACTCGAGGAGGAGACCGGCAGGGCAATACGCCTGCAACCGGAATCCCTGTACCTTCAGGACCAGTTTGACGTTGTGCTGATTTGACGCCCATGAAAAAGCTGCTGCAAAGTCTGGCCAAGTACCTCGCCTATGCTCTGGCGGCGGTGGTCATTCTTCTTGCGGTTGCGGTTGGACTGTTTCGGCTCATGTTGCCGCGACTTCCGGAATACCAGGAGGAAATCAAGGCCTGGGCAAGCGCGGCAGTGGGCATGCAGGTCGACTTCACCGGAATGAACGCACGCTGGCGCCTGAGCGGACCCGAAATCAACTTTTACAACGCCGAACTCATCCGGGCAGGCGGCTCGGACAGCCTTTTTAGCGTGAACGAGCTCAGTGTCGGGGTCGGACTCATGCGCTTGCTCGTGGACCGCGAGCTGGTCGTCGATCGGGTGCTGATGACCGATGCGAATCTTGATCTGCGCCAGGCCGACGATGGTACCTGGCTCCTGCAGGGCGTCGACCTGGACCAACTGGCCGGTTTCAGGAAGGACCTGCCGGAAGTCGGCGGCCTGTCGGTGAATGTCATCGGGCAAAACATCGGCCTGGACTATTGGCCACCCGGCGCCGAGCAGGCACTGGCATTGACCATCGACAGTGTGCAGATACGGCGCGACGAGGTTCAGCTCGATATCGAAATGTCTGTCGATCTGCCGGACGAGCTTGGTGAGCGGCTCGAAGTCTCGGCCGCCAGGCGCCTCACCGGCACGGCGGATAACGGCACCTGGCAATTCTTTGTAGATGGCCGATCCCTCGAAATAAGGGGTTGGACGCGTTTTCAGCCGCCGGAGTCTCCACGCATAGACTCCGGCCGGGCTGACCTGAGCCTCTGGCTGGAGCGCTCGCAGGACGGGGTACGGAGCGCCACCGGGAACCTGGTCGTTACGGATCTCGCGGCCGCCGATGTGCCCGGTGCCGTGCCGTTCGATATTCGCGGCAGGTTCGAGTTTGCGAAGGATCAGGGGGGCTGGTTGTTGGCCGCAGACAATTTCAGACTCCAGACATCCGCCGGACAATGGCCGAACTCCTCTCTGCGAGCCGATGTGGCCAACGATGGTTCCGGTCGGGTCAAGGCGGTCGATGCCCGCGCATCGTTCATCAACCTCGACAACCTGAAATTACTGAGTCCCTGGTTGCCGGAAAACGAGAGGTCGATGCTCGATGCCCTGGCACCAAGCGGCATCGTGCATGGGCTGGAGTTACGACTCGCCGACCTAGAATCCGAATCGGTTCGTTTCGATGTGTCGGCGGAACTCGAGGAGGCCGGGATCCGCGCAGGAGAAAAATGGCCCGGTGTCACCGGATTCAGCGGTCAGCTTCGAGCGGACCGTTCCGGCGGGCGACTCGAGATCGAATCGACAGACCTGCAACTGGATGTGCCGCAGATGCTCGACGAACCCATCGTATTCGACGATGCAATCGGCACCGTCATCTGGCGCCGCAGCGCCGATAGCACGATCATACTGTCGGACAGCGTCCGCATCAGAAACGCAGACCTGGATTCCAGAAGCAGCCTGCAGGTCAGTCTCCCTTCGGGCGGGAGTTCGCCACTGATCGACTTCGTCAGCCACTGGAGCATGACCGACATCTCGGCAGTAACCCGTTATTTGCCCACAAAGGTCATGAGACCGACACTATCTGCGTGGTATGACAAGGCGCTGGTAGCGGGCCGCGTGCCTCGCGGAACGACCCGGATCACCGGGCCACTCGACAAGCTTCCCTTCGAGGGTGGGGAGGGAACGCTGCGGGTCGAGGCCCATGTCGAAGACGGGATTCTGAATTTCAACCCGAACTGGCCACCGGTCGAACAGGTTAGCGCGGATATCCTAATCGAGAACACGCGATTTTACTCAGAGCACAACACGGCGACCATGCTTGGCAATAACACGGTAGACGCACGCGTCGAAATCGCCAACATTAAGGACCCGATCCTGACGATCGATACTTATTCGGCCAGCACGCTTGAGGCTATTCGTCAGCTGTCGATGAACAGCCCGATTTCCAACGCCTTTGGCGGCCAGCTCGACCGGGTGAGGGTGGACGGCGTGGCAACGTTCGAGCTGCAGTTGCAGTATCCCATCAGAGACAAGACGAACTACACGTTCACGACCAGCATTCGCACGAACGACGGTCGCCTGAGCATCGACGGCTTTACACCGCCCTTTACGGAGCTCAACGGTCTCGTTACCGTTACCAGGGACAGCATCCAGACCGAGACGTTGACTTCGCGCTTTCTCGGCGAGCCGGTCAGCATTGACGTGGCCCGTGCACCCGAGGACCTGCCGCAGTACTCCGTCATCGTGTCAGCGACCGGCACCGCAACTGCCGAAGGCCTGGTCGGCGAACTCGGCGTACCGCTCGACGGGCGGCTACGAGGCTCGACGCCGTACGCTGCCCGTATCCTGTTTCCCCGTGGAAAGACGGAAGACCCCCCGCCCATGCACATTGAGGTCAACACGGATCTCGAGGGCCTGGGTCTGGATGCCCCGGCGCCCGCCGGCAAAGTATTCGATGAAACCCGGCCGCTGTCCGTTCACATCGAGTTTGCAGAGCGTGATCGAATCGATTCATTCGGTGAGTTCGGGGAAGATATCGACTGGCAGGCAAGCTTTCGGAAAGTAGGGCAACACTGGGACTTCGACCGGGGCACCGTCGCGGTCGGTGGCGGGAAGGTGACGGGAGCGGCGACCCGTGGTCTGCATATCGTCGGCGAGACGCATGAAGTACGGCTGGCGGACTGGTTGGGGGCGGCGCCGGAAGACTCCAGCGATACCGGATTCGGCGAGCGGATACGTTCGATAGATCTCATGATCGACGACCTCTACGCGGTGGGGCAGCACTTTTCCCGGCACAGGGTCCGGGTCGACCGCGGCGCGCAGGAGTGGCTTGTGGAGGTCGATGGCGAGCAGGCAGTCGGTTCAGTCGTGGTGCCGTACGATTTTTCGAGTGGGCAGCCTCTGGTGGTCGACATGGAAAAACTGATTTTGCCGGGCGATGGCCAGCATGAACCGGAGCACAATCCCCCCGATCCGCGCACACTTCCGCCAATTTCCATCGAGGCTGCCGAATTCGCGCTGGGGCAGCGCTTCTTCGGTTCACTCGAAGCCGATTTCGAACGAACCGGCAGGGGTCTCGAATCGACGAGCATTACGACCAGGGACGAAAGCTTTGAATTGAACGGTGCCGGGCGATGGGTCGCCCAAACTGACGATGCCGCCGATGACAGAAGTTTCCTTACCGGGAAACTGGTCAGCACCGATATCGAAAAAACCACGAAGCGTCTGAACTATCAGCCAGGCGTTGTCGGACGGGAAATGGAAATCGACATCGATGTGAGCTGGCCGGGTGGGCCGCGCGAAGACCTCCTCGCCCATCTCAGCGGCAACATCGGGATTCACCTCGGGCCGGGTCAACTTGACGAGGTCGAACCGGGGGCGGGCCGCGTTTTCGGTCTGATGAGCGTTGTTGCCTTGCCACGGCGACTATCGCTCGATTTTCGCGACGTTTTCGCAAAGGGATTCGGATTTGACGAAATCACGGGCAACTTCCGTGTCGATGGTGGAGAAAGCTATACCTGTGACCTGACATTGAAGGGTCCGGCCGCGGATATCGGCATCATCGGCAGGGCGGGACTGGCATCGCGCGACTACAGCCAGACGGCAATAGTCAGCGCGAGTGTCGGCGACACGCTGCCCGTCGTCGGTGCTGTCATCGCAGGGCCTCAAGCGGCTGCCGCACTATTGATTTTCTCGCAGATTTTCAAAAAGCCCCTGCAGGAAATGGGACAGATCTATTACAGCATCGATGGTTCCTGGGACGAGCCGGCGATAGAAGTGGCGAATGCCGATCAGTTCGCGGCAGCCTACGAACAAGCCGGCTGCCGGCGAGAATCGGAACAGCGTGTCGGGCAGCAGTAAATGTGTCCGCGTTGCTGCCGTTCAGATGAACAGCGGCGACGTCCTGAACGAGAACCTCGAACTCGCCGGCCGCCTGTTAGCCAGAGCCGCTGCCGACGACTGTGTCCTGGCGGCACTGCCGGAAAACTTTCCGTTTATGGGAACCCATGCCGAAGACCGGCTGCAATTGGCGGAAGAGGTCGGAGACGGCCCCATCCAGGAATTCCTGAGTATCGCCGCGCGCGACTACGGTCTGTGGATAGTCTCCGGAAGTATTCCCCTGAAATCGCCGGACGCCGAACGCTACTACGGTGCGACACTCGTCATCGATTCGCAAGGGCGCACACGAAATACGTATCAGAAGATTCATATGTTCGACGTCTGTGTGCCTGATCGCGATGAGCAATACAGGGAGTCGGCCAGCATGCTGCCGGGCGACGAGCTCGTGGTTTCCGAGACACCCGCCGGCTGCTTGGGACTTTCTATCTGTTACGACTTGAGGTTTCCGGAACTTTATCGAAAACTGGTAGACATGGGCGCTGTCTTGCTGTCGGTACCCGCGGCTTTTACTTTCGCTACGGGGACAGCGCACTGGCATACGCTGCTGAAAGCCCGCGCAATAGAGAATCTCGCGTACGTGATCGCCCCGGCGCAATATGGTCAACACCCCGACGGCCGATCGACTTATGGACACTCGTTGATTATCGATCCCTGGGGCCGCATTCTTGCGGAGGCACCGCAGGGCGATTGTGTCATCTCGGCAGTTGCCGACCCAGTGCTGCCGCAAAAACTGCGCAGGGAGTTTCCGGCGCTGAATCATAGAGTATTCAAATGAGCGATAGCGCAATCGATACGGTCATGTCCCGCGTACTGATACCGGCGGGTCTCGAGGAACGGCACCTGAGTACTGCGCTCGCGGCGATCATGACCCGGAAGATAGACGCCGCGGACCTGTATTTCCAGGTGAGCCGTCAGGAAAGCTGGACGGTGGAGGACGGCATCATCAAGGCCGGCAGCTTTAGCCTGGATCAGGGCGTTGGTGTGCGCGCCGTAAGCGCTGACAAGACCGGCTTTGCCTACTCCGACGAGCTATTGCTGCCCGCACTCGAGCGGGCCGCTGGCGCTGCACGAGCGATTTCAAGGCACGGCCAGACGAATGCGGTGCAGGCGTGGTCGCGGGGCGAGCGACAGGATCTGTATGCGACACACGATCCGATCGCGAGTATCAGGGACGAACAAAAGACGGCCTTGATCGGAGGCCTCGAGAAACAGACCCGTGCGCTGGACCAACGTATCGAGCAGGTCATCATAGGCTTAAGCAGCAGTCACGACCTGGTATTGGTCGCAGCCTCGGACGGCACGCTTGCCGCGGACGTCCGGCCGCTGGTCAGACTGAATGTCAGCGTCGTGATCGAGCAAAACGGGCGGCGCGAACAGGGTTACGCCGGCGGCGGCGCGAGAGCCGATCTGAATTACTTCCTCGACAGTGATTTGCCGATGGAATACGCCCGCGAAGCTGTCCGCCAGGCCGTCGTGCAGCTGGAGGCAGTGCCTGCGCCGGCAGGGATGATGCCGGTAGTCCTCGGCCCGGGCTGGCCGGGAATCCTTCTTCATGAGGCCGTCGGGCACGGTCTGGAAGGCGATTTCAACCGCAAGGGGACTTCCGCATTCAGTGGCCGGGTTGGCGACCGGGTCGCATCAAAGCATTGCACCATCGTCGACGACGGCACGCTGCAGAACCGTCGCGGCTCGCTGGCCGTCGATGATGAGGGCACGCCGGGTCAGTACACTGTACTTGTCGAAAACGGCGTGCTGCGCGGCTATATGCAAGACAAGCTCAATGCGCGCTTGATGGGGGCCGCGCCGACCGGCAACGGCCGCAGGGAGTCATTTGCACATCTTCCGATGCCGCGCATGACCAATACCTACATGCTGGCGGGCGAGCACGATCCGGACGAGATTATTGCGTCGGTAGACAAAGGCATATACGCACCGAATTTCGGTGGCGGCCAGGTCGACATCACGTCTGGAAAATTCGTATTCTCCGCGAATGAAGCCTATCTCATCGAAAAAGGCAAACTGACCTCGCCGGTAAAGGGTGCAATGCTCATCGGTGACGGTCCCGACGTGCTGGGCCAGATTTCCATGGTCGGCACAGATCTGAAACTGGACAGTGGCGTGGGCACTTGCGGAAAAGAGGGGCAGTCGGTGCCGGTCGGCGTCGGCCAGCCAACGCTGAAGATCGACCAGCTTACTGTCGGCGGAACCGCCTAGCTTATGTCATATCGCTGCATCCTGTGATTCGTTTCACTGCACAAGGATTATGCCTCCGGTAAAGTCCCGGATTCACAAGGAGGTAAGGTCATGGGGACGGAAAACACTATTACAGAGCAGGACATGGATGCGGCATCCCGACGCTTCGTGCAGGGACTGCACCAGGACAACACGAACTTTGAGCCGGATCTGGCAGTGGACGGCCTGACGGACTCGATCCTGTCGAGTTTCATCCGTCTGATCACATTTCGCCGCTCGTAAATAACCTTTTTACAATCAGGTGCTTAATTGTTTCTGCCAGGCGCTGGACTAATGCGCGCGCGCAAAGCAAAATATTCGGGCTAAAACCACAAGGGACACGTCATGTGGGTGTCCAAACCAATCTACGAAAGCCTGCCGTATTTCTATCTAGTGGTCGGCGCCATCTCGCTGGGCGCGTCGATGTATCTGAATCATTGGTACTGGCCAACGATTTGTTTCGTGGTCGGTCTGTTATGCCTGGTAGCGGGCCTGGTCGTTTGGCTGAAGCGCCGTGATCATCGCGATCAAGACCGGCGCACCAGTCAGAGCCAGGACGTACAGTAGATCGCCTAACCCTGTTTTTCCTTGGCAGGCACGCCTTCCTCGTCGCTGTCGGATTCCCTGAGGTCTGTATAGACGAGTTCGTGCAATCCCATTGAAACTACGTCGCCGTCTTTGAGCAAGTACTTCATG
>JBHIDG010000166.1:0-7020 GCA_046760025.1 Woeseia sp.
GTCCCCGCTGTCGATCGGTCCGGTCGACCGTGCGCCGTCGATGAAGTACCGCGCACCGATCAACTTGTTGTTGCACGCCGTCTGTTCGAATCGCGTGCCCGCCTGACAGACGCCGTTCCAGTTCTCGGGTGGATCGTAGACGAGCTTGTCTTCGGCGATTTTGTATCTGCGACACAGCCACTGTCCTATGAGGGAGTTTTCGGCCCATGAAGTCCAGCACAGCCTCGGCCGATCCGCTTCACGCGTATCTTTGAGCGCGGGGTGCTCGGGCGTGATGCCGCTGTCGATAACGGCGATGATCATGCCCTCACCGTCGAGGCCGGGTGTACCGCGCAAGCCGACGTTCGGTTCGAATAGCCCCAGGAATTGCGGGCTGAAATTTGTGGCAAGGGGCCGAACCTCGTCCTCCCAGACGTTCAGGACTTCGTCGAAATGTCGAAGCCTGTGTGCCTGCGCCTCGGTCATGCGGGCCGCAAATCCGTTCAAGGTATAGCGATAGCTGTAGATTTTTCGTACATCAGGGCCCGCACGCGCGAGAACTTTGTCCTGCAGCGCAGCAAGCTCCGCCGTGTAGGACTCGACCGCGGCGACGTTCCTGTCGAAAGAACGCGGTGTTGCAGAAACGGTCTTGCCGGTATACGTGCTCGCGATACTCGCAAATTGCTCCGTGGCCGACGGTGTTCTGAGCTGGACGATGAATATCTTACTGCCCGCGGCCGAGTCATCGCTGCCGGCAAGCCGTATGCTCGCGGCGCTACCGCCTTCACGCAGCGGTGATTCAATGCCCGACCACGCGGTGCCGGCTGCGAAGACGGCGCCAAGAACGATTAGCCTGAAAATATTCACAGAGAGCACTGTCCCCGCGCTGTTGCTGTCATTTGACAAAAAACCAGCGTAAGCCTCGGTTTTACAAGGAATCTATCACATTCGGAAGACGCCCCGCCAGTTGAGTGTCAGTCGTCCCGATAGCCAGTGAGTTCCTCGGCCGTGTAGCTGACGCCCAACCCAAGGGCGATACGATTGACAAAATTGAAGTAGGCCACGATCAGGGTGATATCGAGAATATCCTGATCGGTGAGGCCTTCGGCGCGCAACGGAGCGAGATCACTCTCGGTCATTGCCGACGGAGCGGACGTCAGTTTCTCGGCGTGCATTACGATGTTGCCGAGCCGTGGCTCGAGCTCCTCGAGGCCGTCGGCACCTGCGAGTGTCTGCAGGATGTCCTCGTCCTTGATATAACGCCTGAGCGCCTCCGCGTGATGATTTACGCAGTAATCGCAGTCGTTTGTCGCAGACACGACAACGGCGATCGCCTCCCGCTCCGAGCGGCTCAGCCCGGACTTGCCGAACATGATCGTCATGTACAAATCGAGATGGCTCTCCATCGCATTCGCGTTCAGGCTGTGTACCTGGAGAATGTTTGCAACCTTGCCGCGCTTCTCCATAAGTCTTGCATATACCTCCGCGAGCTTGCCGTCGGCCTCGCCGACTTCGATTTCCTCGATCCAGGACATGCTTTTATCCTTTTGGCCTATTCTATTTCGAGCCAGTCACGTGGGCGCAGGTAGTCCCTGTACAGTTTTTCCTCCGCCGAACCCGGTTCCGGGTGCCAATCGTACTCCCAACGAACGAGCGGCGGCAGCGACATCAATATCGATTCCGCTCGGCCTCCGGACTGGAGCCCGAAAAGTGTGCCGCGGTCATAAATCAGATTGAACTCGACGTAACGGCCGCGACGGTAAAGTTGGAATTCGCGTTGCCGATCGCCGTACGGGTGGTCTTTGCGCGCATAGACGATAGGCAGATATGCGGGCAGGAACTGATCCCCGACCGTCCGCGTGAACTCGAAGCAACGGGCGAATTGCCATTCATTGAGATCGTCGAAGAAAATCCCGCCGACCCCGCGTGTCTCATTTCTGTGTTTCAGGAAGAAATAGTCGTCGCAACATTTCTTGTACCTGCTATAGACGTCCGCGCCGAACTGGTCGCAGGCGTCGCGTGCAGTTCGATGCCAGTGAAATACGTCCTCGGGGAACGGGTAGTAGGGCGTCAGATCGAAGCCGCCACCAAACCACCAGACCGGCTCGCTTCCGTCACGTTCGGCGCAGAAAAACCTGAAATTGGCGTGAGTGGTGGGAACGTACGGATTCTTCGGATGCAGTACGAGTGAAACTCCCATCGCCTGAAAGCCGTGCCCGGCCAGCTCGGGCCGCGTCTCGGTGGCGGACGGTGGCATCTGGTCACCATGTACGTTCGAATAGCCGACACCGGCCTGTTCGAACACGGCGCCGTCTGCCATCATCCGAGTCAGGCCTCCGCCGCCACCCTCGCGCTGCCATGCGTCGTGGCGAAAGCGTTCCTTGCCGTCCGCGTCTTCCAACGCCTGCACGATACGCTGCTGCAGCGATCTCAGATACTCCTCGATGTCACGGACTGAAGCGTCAAATTCACTCATTATCTACCGGGTCTCAACACCTTGCCGGTCTTCAGATCGCGGATCTCCGACGGGCCGGCAGCCGGACCGCAGCGGCCCGGAACAATGCAGTCTACTAGACCGCCTAACTGCCGGCGAAGTACGAGCGCATTTCGAGCCGGCGGCCGGCCGGCGACATTGGCGCTTGTAGAGACCAGCGCCGAATCGGCGGCCACGCAAAGGGCCGCGGCAACGGCGTGGGTCGTCAACCGAACAGCGAGGCCGTCGTTGTCACCCTGGAGCCAGTAAGGGACGCTAGTTCTCGCAGGGACTATCCAGGTGACGGGCCGATCGGGACTCGATCTCAGCGCCGCGGGACTGGTCACTTCAAGCCAGTCTTCTAGTTGTTCCATGTTGGAAGCAATGAGAACGAGGCCAAGTGACGGGTCGCGTTTCTTGATGGAGAGGATTCGGATTACGGCGTCGGCGTAATCAGGGATACAACCCAATCCGAAAACGCCTTCGGTCGGATAGGCAACGACGCCGCCGGACCTCAGAATTTGGCCGGCACGGTGAATCGGAAATGACAGGGCCATAGTGGCCTCAGCTTATTCGGTTTTCTTGGCCGTCGTCTTGTTTTTTTTCGAGGCCTTTTTAGCGGTTCTCTTGTTCGTCTTCTTCTTGCCTCTCGCCGGGGCGGCGGCCAGCAATTCCTTGCATTCGCCAAGTGTCAGTGATCCGGGATCGCTGTCTTTGGGCACGCGTGCGTTCTTCTTCTTGTCTGTTACGTAGGGGCCATAGCGGCCATTCAATACCTGAATGCCCTCATCTCCGAAATCCTGAATGATCCGATTGGCGTCCTCGATCTTCTTGGCTTCAATCAGTTCGAGTGCTCTCGGCAACTGAATCGTATACGGATCGTCATCATCACGGATGGAAACATAATTGTCTCCATAGCGAACATAAGGACCGAAGCGGCCGACGCTTGCCGACACCGGAATACCGTCGGGCGTGTCACCGAGATCGCGCGGTAACTTGAACAGTTCCAGGGCTTCCTGCAGTGAAATCTCGTCCATTTTCTGGCCGGGCCGAAGACCTGCAAATTTCGGCTTTTCCTCGTCGTCTTTCGTGCCGATCTGCACGAACGGTCCATATCGACCCAGACGCACCGTTACCGGCTTTCCGCTGGTGGGATCCAGGCCTAAGTCGCGTGCCTGTGCAACCTGTTCGCGGGTTACGCTCTGCTCCTTATCCTCGACGAGATCGGAAAACGGTTTCCAGAATCCCTCGAGCAGCGGGACCATATCCTGACGACCGAGGGACACCTCGTCGAGGTCGTCTTCGAGCTTCGCCGTAAAATCGTAATCGACATATTGCGTGAAATGCTCAGTCAGGAAGCCGTTCACGATGCGACCGACGTCCGTCGGGATGAATCGTTTACCGTCCATTTCGACATACTCGCGATTCTTGAGTGTTGCGATGATGCTGGCATAAGTTGACGGTCTGCCGATGCCATATTCCTCGAGCGTCTTAACGAGACTCGCCTCGGTGAATCGCGGCGGCGGTTCCGTGAAGTGTTGTTCGGGGCGCAGCTCGACGAGAATCAGACGATCACCTACGGCGACTTCCGGCAACAATCGATTGCGTTCGTCGTTGCCATTGTCGTCTTTGCCTTCGTGGTAAACGGCCATGAAGCCCGGCTGGACCAGTACAGAGCCGTTTGCGCGGAATCTGTGCCCGCCATCAGAGCCGGGGCCTGTCGCCATTTCCAGCGTGACCGTGTCGAATACGGCAGGCACCATCTGACAAGCCATGGTGCGCTGCCAGATCAGCGTGTACAGCCTTAGTTGGTCTTCGTCGAGCTTGCCCTTGAGCAATTCGGGCGTTCGGGCCACCGACGTCGGCCGGATTGCCTCGTGCGCCTCCTGGGCATTCTTCGCCTTGGTCCTGAATTCACGCGGCGTTTCGGGGACGTTTTCGGAACCGTAGCGCTCCGCGATGACTTTGCGTATCTCGTCCACCGCAACGTCTGCAAGAGTAACGGAGTCTGTTCGCATATAGCTGATCAGCCCGACGTTACCCTCATCCGGTAACTCGATGCCCTCGTACAGCCGCTGGGCGATGCGCATTGTCCACTGTGTATTGAACGCCAGCTTACGCGACGCTTCCTGTTGCAGCGTCGAGGTCGTGAATGGCGCCGGGGGATTCCGTCTGCGTTTTTTCTTCTCGATACTGACGGCCGTTAATTCACCGTCGGCAGCATCGAGTATCGTCCTTTCAACTTCCCTGGCAGCATCTTCGGTTGTAAAACTGAATTGTTCGACCTTTTCGCCTCGATACTGAACGAGACGAGACGCGAACGGCTGCTCGTCCTTGCTTATGTCGGCTTCGATCGTCCAGTACTCGCGCGTCTCGAAAGCTTCGATTTCCAGTTCTCGTTCGACAATCATCCTCAAGGCCGGGCTTTGCACGCGCCCCGCGGACAGGCCGCGCTGGACCTTTTTCCACAGCAGCGGGGAAAGGTTGAAGCCGACGAGATAGTCGAGGGCACGACGCGCCTGCTGTGCGCTGACGAGCTCGTCGGATATCTCGCGTGGATTGTCGATGGCTTCCTGAATCGCGTTCTTCGTTATCTCGTAAAACACAACACGGTGCACGGGTTTGTCGTTGAGCGCATTTTTTTCCCTGAGAAGCTCTGTTAAATGCCAGGATATCGCCTCACCCTCTCTGTCCGGGTCAGTCGCGAGGTAGAGTGCTTCTGCTTTTTTCAGCGCACGAACGATGGCATTAACGTGTTTTTCATTTCGCTCGATGATCTGATACTTCATCGCGAAGCCATCGGCCGGATCTACGGCGCCCTCCTTGGGCACGAGGTCGCGGACGTGACCATAAGAGGCCATGACGTAAAAGTCCTTCCCCAGGTATTTGCCAATGGTTTTTGCCTTGGCCGGCGACTCAACGATGACTAGGTTTTTGGACATCTTCTGAAACTTGTTTCCGACACAGAGCAAAAACCGCGGACAATGCCGCGGTTCAATTACATGCTCGGCTTCCCGGTGTCAAGGAGAATTGCTAATGCACCGGTCCTGCGCTTTGCTCGAAAACCAGGTCCTCCATACGGGCATAAGCAAGTTCCTGGCCGGGTTGACTGAATAAAACCATCAGCACGACCCACTTGATTTGCTCAACATCGATGTCCGGCGATTCCAGAGCCAGGAGACGATCGATGAGGATTTCGCGCTGAGGCGGAGAAAGAATTCCTATCTGTTCCAGGTAGGTTATGAACCCCCGGGAGTTCGCGTCGAGGCGCGATTGTTCGATGCCGTTATATATACGTGTACCGTGTGCCGTTTCCGGGTTACAGGTCCGGCCGTCATGGTTTTCTGCGAGTCCGTCCAGCCAGTCGAGCGCGCGATCAATTTCAGCATCGCCAAAACCGGCCCGCAAGAGCTCGTCGCGAAGCTCGTTTTGATCGGGTTCAGGCTCTTCCTCCGCGTCGACGTAGGTCTCGAAGAGATACATCAAAACATCGAGCACATTCTCTTTCATGCCTGGAGCAGCTCCCTTATTTGCGCTTTGAATATTTGCCGCCGGATACGGCTTCGACTTTTTCCTCGAGCTCCAGGATCAGAAGCATGGAGGAAACCTGATCGATCGTCAATCCGGAATTTTCTGCGAGCTCGTCGGCACTGGCGGGGTCGAAAGACAGCGCGTTCATGAGGGCCGCGTACTCGACATCGGTATCGGCCCCCGGGCATGACGCGTCGTCTTCGGCAGATTCGCTTTGCATAAGATGCCCGGCGAGCGGCGCGAGTTCACTGACGATGTCGTCCGCGCTTTCTACGAGTTTGGCGCCCTGCCTGATCAGCTGGTGGCACCCGCGCGAAAGCGGGTTATGAATGGAACCGGGGATCGCAAACACTTCGCGGCCCTGTTCCCCGGCGAGCCGGGCGGTAATGAGGGAGCCGCTGCGGCTCGCCGCCTCGACAACGAGCGTGCCGAGACTGAGGCCGCTGATTAGTCTGTTGCGCTGCGGAAAATGTTCCCGGCGGGGGGGGCTGCCGAGTGGATATTCCGACACCAGGGCGCCGTTTCGTGAAATCTCGTGGGCGAGACCGTGATTGGCGGCCGGGTAGACGCGGTCGATGCCGTGTCCGAGCAATGCAACGGTCACAGCATCCGCATCGAGCGCACCCTGATGCGCCGCCGTATCGATTCCCTGCGCCAGCCCGCTAACGATGCAGAAGCCGCAGCGCGCGAGGTGCTTCGCAAACTCGTAAGCGTTTCGTTTTCCGCCTCGGGTCGGATTGCGGCTGCCGACGATGGACAGGGCCGGCAGGTGCAGGGCCCCGATGTTGCCCACTATGTACAACTGCGCCGGCGGGCTCGGAATTCGTCGTAACAGGACCGGGTAGTCGTCCGAAGCCGGGGAGACGATCCGGTTCCCGGGATCAGCAAGCCATGCTTGTTGTTTATCGCTCATCTAATCCCCTGACATCCCGGGCACGGACCCCCGGGGTCCGTCCCCCGGCAAAAAAAAACGGGCCGGCACCCCTTAATGCGTGCCGGCCCGTTATCAGGCTTTGATCAATAGGGGTTGCGCACGG
>JBHIDG010000167.1:0-6932 GCA_046760025.1 Woeseia sp.
CGGCTCTCGGGTATGAAAGGCAATCTTGAAATAAGTAAACTGTCCCCTTAATTACTTATTTCCCCACGGCTCTCGGGTATGAAAGGCAATCTTGAAATAAGTAAACTGTCCCCTTAATTACCTTTACGCTTGGATGAGGTGAACGTCTTGTTGCGGGAAGGGGAACGAAATGCCTTCCTTGTCGAAGCGCTTCTTGATCGCTTCCGTCAGATCGAAACTCACGGCCCAGTAGTCGGCGGTCTTTACCCATGGGCGCACGGCAATGTTGACGCTGCTGTCGGCGAGTTCCGCCACTGCGATCAGGCAGGCCGGATCATTGAGAATACGATCGTCGGAGTCGACCAGCGCCTGAATCGTTGCTCGAGCCTTGTCGATGTCGTCGTCGTAGCCGATACCGATGATCAGATCCACGCGCCGCGTTTCGTTGGCAGAATAGTTCGTGATGATGCTGCTCATGATCTGCCCGTTCGGAACGACGATCTGCTTGTTGTCGCCGGTTTTCAGAATAGTCGTGAGAATCTGTACCTGAACGACCGACCCGGCGACTCCGGCCGCTTCGACCCAATCGCCGACCCTGTAGGGCCGAAACATGACTATCAACACACCGGCCGCGAAATTGGCCAGCGATCCCTGCAAGGCCAGGCCAACGGCCAGGCCGGCAGCACCCATGATCGCAATCAGTGATGTGGTCTGGACTCCAATCTGGTTGATCGCGGCGATGATGACGAACGCCATCAAGGCCCAGTACACCAGGTTGCTGACAAAGCTTTCCAGAATTTTGTCAACCTCCTGCGACGCCATCACTTTGCGTATTCCGTTCGTCACGATCCGGGCAATAACGCGACCGACAAAGAATATGACGATCGCTGCAATGATTTTGATGCCGAACGTGACGCCGACAGTCTGAAATTCCTCGTACAAACCGGCCCAGTCGACCCCGAGGCCGGGTCCCTGTAATTCGTTCATGAGTTTGGTCCCTGCTGGTGTTTGTGATTATTCTGGCTTTACTGGCTTCAACGACTGCCGGGTTCTTGCCAATACGAGCCAATTGCCGGCCAGCGTCAGCGAAACGCCAAGCACCGCCGGGACGGACCACCGGTAGTTTTCCGCAATAGTCGATATCACCAGAGCTACAACCGGAAATAATACAGAACTATAAGCGGCGCGGGCAGCCCCAATCGTGCGGATCAGTGCCAGGTAACATCCGAACGCGATCGCGGAACCGAAAATCGCCAGAAACAAAAGCGACCAGACGTAGCCGGCCTCAAAGGAGAAGTTGAATTCCCGTCCGAGCAACACGGCACTCAACACCGATAGCAGCGCGCCCCACAGCATGCCGTGGGCGTTAACGGCGACGACCGGCAGGTTTCGCCCCGTGTTTACCACCGCTGCCATATTTCCCAGCGAGGCTGTCACGGTACCGACGATCACCATGACCAACCCGAAGACCGTCCGGTCCCGAAGATTCAGCGCAGAAATCTCGGGCCAGAATATCAAAGCGATGCCCAGCATGCCGAAAAACGATGCAATCAATAAACGGCCCTCGAGCGGCGTGTGAAAAAACACGCGCTCGAAGAATGCGTTGCAGATCACGATGGAACTGAAAATCACGGCAACGAGTCCGGATGTGATGTGCGCAGTGCCGTAATAGGCAAAAAAGTAATTGATGGAAAAAAGTAACAAGCCCTGCACGATAACCATCGGGTAGCAGCGTAGTGGCACGACGATTTTTCTGCCGGACAGGGCCGCGTACGAGAACAGTACGACGGCTCCGATCGCGAAGCGATAGGCGACCGAAACCTCATCTGCGACGACGCCGAGCTGGTACGGAATGGCCGCCCAGGTTGATCCCCAGATAAGTACGACCGCTGCGTACAGGATGACAACCTGCATGCCTGCCCTCCGGCGGAGCGAAAGCGCGCAGAGTATCCAATGAATGAGGCGCCTGCAATTCAGGCGGCGTCCTATTGGCCGGGAATGCCTTCGAAGCCCGGCTGGAATCTGAATATGTGGTAAGGCCCCTTTGATTCGATGTAGGCCCTGGTCTGCAGTATTTGTTCGGGAAGGGCACTGTCGGCGAGGTACAGCCAGCCGTCCGGTCCGAATGACAATGCGTCCGCCCAGCGGATCCTGTCGGACCTAATGAGCGTCTGCGGTGACCTGTCAGGCGCTACTCGGAACACGGAACTGTGCTCGACGTCGGTAATGTAGACGTTACCTTCGAGATCCGTGCTCAGTCCGTCACTCAATGGCTTATCGCTGTATCGTTCGACGCGATTATCGAGTTGTTCCGGCGGTAGGTCGACATTGGTCAGGTCCCGGATCCGGATCCGGTATAGCCCGCGTTGGTTGATTGCCGCAAAGTAGAGCCACTCGCCCTCAGCATCGAAGGCAATGCCGTCCACACCGCCCTTGAGGGACACCAGGCCGCCCAGGAAAGCCATGTCCCTGAGTTGATTTCTAATCAGATAATTTTCAGGCGATACGGAATCGTGTGACTCGAGCACCCTGCGGGCACTGTGCCGCTGAACGTCATAGACGATCAATGCCGGTGTCTTTCTCCATATGCTCGCATCGGCAATGATGACAGTCCGGCCGTCGGGGCTGACCTGAAGGTCCTGAAGGAAAGAACCTGCAGGGGCGATATGGTTCCTGAAACGGTGGTCGTGAGCGATCTCACCGGAGTTGAGATCGAAGCCAATCAGCCTTGCGTCATCGAAACCATGATTGCCATGATCGATGGTCCAGAGGATATTGCGCCGGTCAACTACAAGGCCCAGCACGGTATTAAAGAGGTTTTTTTGAGATGCGCCATCCGGATAAGGCTCTGCGGCGCCGGCGATCAGTTCCAGGAGCTTGTTTCCTTTAGGGCGCGATTCCGGATGAACGGTGAAGAAAATGCGGTCTTCAGGACTAACCGCTACATTCCCGATCGGTTCCGGATAAGCGAAAACTTCTTCGAGCGCGGATTCGTCGATCAGCGGGCCGGTTGACAGGTCCCGGTACGGCTTGCCGCCGCCGTAGCGGACGCGCACGACGGCGAGCGCTATTCCGATAATCAGCACGAAAAGAATGAACTTCTTCACGCCGCGATCAATGCTCCCTGCGCCCGGTCAGCTCCGGGATTTTACAGTGCCGGGCGCGCTCACGCCCAGAGCCTGAGTGCGACTGTCCACGATATCGCAACGATCCCAATCGCGCCTGCGCCACACAGAAGCTGAAACTGCCGTGAGGACGGGATCTTCTGCAACAGCGTCAGCATCATGCCGAATGCGAAGCCGCACACGAAGCCGGTGAGGTGCGCACCGATGTCGGTGTTCTCATCACCGGTGCCGGTGTAGGCGAGAAGCGCAATGCCACCGACGATGGGCCCGAGCCGGTATGCCCACCTGTCCTGCGCCATGAGCTTTGCACGCCACACAAAGCCGGCGACCAGGCCGAGCGCGGCAAACACGGCGGTCGACGCGCCGATCGACCGGTGATTCGAAGAAAGCAACAGCGTGTTCGTGGTATTGGCAAGCCCGCTGGCGATGACGACGCTGAGCCATGTCAGGCCCGAGCCGAACAGGCGGCCCGCCAGGACGCCGAACAGCGTGCCGAAGCCGATATTGGCGATGATGTGGGGCCATCCGGAGTGCAGGGTGAGCGCCGTAATCGTTCGCCACCATTCACCCTGGCGGATCAGCTCGCCGTCGACACGTCCCGCCGCAAGCCAGTTCCTGTCGAACGCGCTTTCGCCGGCGAACCAGGCGACAAGGCAGACGATGATGATGTAGGCGACGACACCGGGGACTGCGTTCTGATATTCCGGTACCAGTCTCGGACTCTTCGGTCGCGACGGCCGGTTCTCTTTTTCAAACTGCCATATCTCGAACTTCGCCTTTTCGGCAAACTCGACCGGAACCACCAGCCTGCAAAGCTTTTCCTCTCGAAAAATCTCGTGGGGAATGTCCAGCGAAGTCAGGACGAGCGCCCGGTCGCTGCACGCTTGCCGGGAGGGGCTCTCGAATACGACAGCCCAGTCGTTCTCCATCATGCCGCCAGCTCATCGACGAGACGCGGCAGGATGTCCGTGCAGTCACTCGACAACTTGTGGTCTGCAATAGCATCGGCGCGGGTCCGCCCGCGATTGATTATAGCGACCGGAATACGCCTGTCCTCTGCGAGGCGCACAAAGCGGTATCCCGAGAACACCATCAACGACGATCCAACGACCAGCAATGCATCACTTTGTTCCAGCACCCTGGACGCCGCAGTTACCGTTTCGGACGGCACCGGTTCACCGAAGAAAACTACGTCCGGTTTGATGACGCCGCCACAGCGGGGGCAATCGGGTACTTTGAAGTCCATGCAATCAGATGTTGACAAAGCGGCATCGCCGTCCGCCGCGTAACATGAAATCCCGGGATTCCAGTGAGGGTTGCAGTCCTCGAGTCGAGCCTGCCAGTCACTTCTTTGCCCCTTCAGACTACAGTGCAGGCAGCGGATCTTCTGCAGCACGCCGTGCAGGTCAACGACCCTCCGGCTGCCGGCCTTGCGGTGCAGATTGTCGACATTTTGTGTGATGAGTGACATGACATGCCCCGAACGCTCGAGGTCTGCCAATGCGAGGTGCGCGGCGTTCGGCCTCGCAGACGAGACCCGGCTCCAGCCAGCATAACTCCGGGCCCAGTAGTGTTTTCGTACACTGCAATTGTTGACGAAATCGCCGTATTGAACTGGCCGGGCGTTCTTCCAGTTACCATATTCATCGCGATAGTCCGGAATGCCGGACGCCGTGCTGCATCCGGCGCCGCTCAGCACGGCAATAATTTCGTGCCGATGGAGGAACTCGACGAGAATGTCGATGTCGCTCATACTGAATAGTTATTCAAAAGTGTAAACGGGCAAATCTTATGACACCTGACAAAGCTCTGAAAGCGTACATCGCACTCGTGGGCGCATGTCTGGGCTCGATGACCGCTGACGCTGAAGTCCTCGATGCCGGTCCGGGCGGCTTTACGATCAGTCACCGGACAGAAATATCGGCCGGCCGAATCGACGTATACGATGCTGCTGTTCACAATGTAGGCGACTGGTGGAGCGATGATCACACGTTCTCCGGTAACGCGGGCAACATGTATATCGAGGCACGGACCCAGGGCTGTTTCTGTGAAGTCATCGGCAAGGGCGCCGGTGTCGTACACCTGACCGTCACTTTCGTTAATCCTGGCGCGATGTTGCGGCTGAGTGGCGGGCTCGGACCGCTCGGCCTGATGGGCGTCAGCGGAAACATGACCTGGGAATTCGAAGACAGTGAGAACGGATCGATCGTCACGCTGCACTATGCGGTCGGCGGCTATCACGCCAACGGGCTGGATTCAATCTCGCAGGCCGTGGATGCAGTGCTGATCGAGCAGATGGCGAACCTCAAGTCGTTTGTCGAACATCGAGCGGGGTGACAGCTTATCTTTCGAGGTACTGGAACTTGTCCTTGACCTCGCGCCAGTCATCGGCATCTTCAGGCGGATCTATCATTTCCGTGATCACGGGCCACTCCCGCGACAGCACTTCGTTCAGCGACAGAAACTGCTGCTGATCTTCGGGCAGTTCGTCTTCCGAATAGATGGCCTCTACCGGACATTCCGGCTCGCACAGCGTGCAGTCGATGCATTCCTCGGGATCAATCACCAGCATGTTCGGGCCTTCGTGAAAACAGTCCACCGGGCAGACCTCGACGCAATCCGTCAATTTGCACTTGATACACGACTCTGTAACGACAAACGTCATCCTACTGCTACTCCCGATCCGGTGAGCACGCAAAGCTATTCCAAGTGCTGACGCATATCAAGCCCGAAGGGCCTCGACTGCGACTGGGAGCCCGATGCAGAATATTTCACTTTTTGACCCGCCATGGCACTGCGGTTATGGTCGGCACCCAAACGGACCTTCCAATGCGAGGAGACTGATTTCCGAATGCTGGTCGGCGATTTTCTTCGCAATGCAGCAACACGTGCGCCGGATCGCGTGGCCTTGGTCGGGCGTGGTCAGCGCCTGACTTATGCCCAGTTCGATCAGCAGGCAGACCGGCTCGCCAACGCGCTGCTCGACCTGCGGCTCGGGAAAGGGGCGAAGATAGCCATCCTGTCCACCAATCGGCCCGAATACGGGATTGCCTATTTTGCCATTGCCAGGACGCCGTATGTTTCGGCTCATTGTTCGACGCGAAGCGTTGCCAGCGAGCTGGCCTATGTGCTGAACAAGGTCGAGGCTGAAGCCCTGTTACTCGAGTCGCGTTTCGCGCCGACGGTAGTTTCCATATTGTCGGCACTCGACAGGCCGGTCAGGATGATTTTGTTCGACGCGTCGGATGAGCAGCGGCGGCAACCCCCCGGCGCCATGCGAGCCGACGAATTCGTCGAGGGCAAGATCGCGTCGGCTCCGAACCTCGAGCTCGATGAAACTGACGGGCTCGCGATTACGCTGACCGGGGGAACGACGGGACTGCCGAAAGCGGTGCTCGTCAGTCACAAGGCAAGGTGCGCATCGGCCGTTGCCGCCGCCGCGGATTTCGGACTGGATGAAACGGACGTCGTAATCGTCTCCACGCCGCTCTTTCACACGGCCGGACTGTTCGTATGGTTTTCGACCGCTGTCATGCTGGGAACGTCTATCGTATTGCCCGAAGCATGGGATCCGGTTCAGTTCATGCGGCTCGTCGAGCAGGAGAAAGTAACCGCGGCGTTCCTGGTGCCGAGCCAGCTCAATGAGCTGATTGGACATCCCGAGTTCTCGGCTGCGCCGCTCAAAACGCTTTGCAATATCGGCTACGCGGGCGCCCCGATGGGTCGCGCGTTATTCGAGCGTGTCAGATCCGCGCTGCCTCACGTTTCATTTACCGAAAATTACGGACAGTCCGAAGCCTGCCCCATCACCATCCGTTGCGAGAGACA
>JBHIDG010000168.1:0-6914 GCA_046760025.1 Woeseia sp.
AGCGCACCCCCGACGAGGTTGAAAGCATGAACCACACATCCAACGCCGGCGCACGCTTGCGCGCGGCCATCGAGGTCGAGCAACCACTACAAGTGGTGGGCACGATCAATGCCTATTGTGCGCTGCTGGCGGAGCGTGCCGGCCTCAAGGCCATCTACCTGTCTGGCGCCGGCGTGGCCAATGCCTCGTTCGGGATGCCCGATCTCGCAATGACGACCCTGAATGACGTCTGCGAGGACATCAGGCGGATCTGCTATGCAACCGATCTGCCGTTGCTCGTGGATGCCGACACCGGCTGGGGTGGTGCACTCATGATCGGCAGGACGATTCGGGAGATGGCCCGGGCAGGTGCCGCGGGCTGCCACATCGAAGATCAGGTCGCCGCCAAACGCTGCGGCCACCGCCCCGGCAAGGCGCTGGTCGATGCGGCAGAGATGAGCGACAGGGTAAAAGCCGCCACGGACAGTCGTGTCGAGCCGGAATTCGTCATCATGGCCCGCACGGATGCGCATGCCGTCGAAGGGCAGCAGGCGGCAGTCGACCGCGCCGCAATCTACGTAGAAGCCGGAGCGGACATGATTTTCGCCGAGGCACTGACGACGGTGGAGGAATACAGGCAATTCACGTCGGCGGTCGATGTCCCGGTGCTTGCAAACCTCACCGAATTCGGCAAGACGCCGCTTTTCACGGCAAAGCAAATGGCCGAGGTCGGCGTTCGCCTGACGCTGTATCCGTTGTCGGCCTTCCGCGCGATGTCGGCGGCGGCTGAAGGCGTATACAAGGCGCTCAGAGACGACGGCACCCAGGAGGCAGCCGTCGATGCGATGCAGACCCGTGCCGAGCTGTACGAAGTACTCGGCTATCACGAGTACGAGCGGAAACTGGACGAGCTGTTTGCCGACAGTCCGGACGAAACGCTGGAGAAATAAATGGCAGCCAACAAGAAAACGGGCGGGCTCGCCGGCGTAACCGCGGGAGAAACCGCCCTCTGCACGGTCGGCAAGGAAGGGGCGGGCCTGACATACCGCGGCTACGATATCTACGCGCTTGCGGACAACGCTTCGTTCGAGGAAGTGGCCTACCTACTGCTACACGGTAAGCTGCCGAACGCGTCGGAACTCGAGGCCTACATCACGAAACTCAAGAGCTTGCGCGGCCTGCCCGATCAGCTCAAATATGTGCTCGAGTTGATCCCTGCGGATGCGCATCCGATGGACGTGCTTCGAAGCGGCGTATCGATTCTCGGCAACATCGAGCCCGAAGGCGATTTTGCAAACCAGGGCCACGTCGCGGATCGCCTGCTCGCCTGTCTGCCGTCGATGCTGCTCTACTGGCACCGATTTCATGCCGACGGCAAACGCATCGGCGTCGAGACGGACGACGACAGCGTGTCGGGTCACTTTCTCAATATGCTGCATGACGAAGCGCCAGGCGAGCTTCATCGCGAATCTCTGGCCACGACGCTGATTCTCTACGCGGAGCACGAGTTCAATGCGTCGACGTTCGCAGCCAGGGTAATAACAGCCACCTTGTCCGATTTTCACTCGGCGGTGTCGGGCGCGATCGGCGCGCTGCGCGGGCCGTTGCATGGCGGCGCGAACGAGGCCGCGATGGAACTCATACAGAAGTACTCGACGCCACAGGAGGCAACCGAAGGTGTACTGGCGATGCTCGCGGCAAAGGAAAGAATCATGGGCTTCGGCCACCGGGTGTACACGACCTCGGATCCGCGTAACTCGGTCAACAAGAAGATGTCCAGGATCCTCGCGGAAGAAGCCGGTGACATGCGTCTTTATGAAGTGTCCGAGGCGATCGAGAAAGTGATGTGGGACGAGAAAAGGCTTTTCGCGAATGCGGACTTCTTCACCGCGAGCGTGTATCACTTCATGGGCATACCGACCTGTCTGTTCACGCCGATCTTCGTTTGCTCCCGGATCACGGGCTGGGCCGCACACATCATGGAGCAGCGCGCGGACAACAAGCTGATCCGGCCGGCTGCGGATTACATCGGCCCCGGTCTTCGGGCCTGGGTGCCGATCGATGAACGGGACTAACAAGGTGCCGGGAACACACAGTCGGTCGGCGAAGCGGGCCGATCCGGATCAGCTTCTCGTCGACATCGCCGATTTTGTCTGCGACGCGCAGATCGACAGCGAGCTCGGCTTTCAGACCGCACATTACTGCTTGATGGACAGCCTGGCCTGTGGTTTCCAGGCGCTGGATTACCCCGCCTGCACCAAGCTTTTGGGCCCCGTCGTGCCGGGCGCGACGCTGGCCGGCGGTGCCCGTGTGCCGGGGACCTCTTATGAGCTCGATCCCGTCGCGGCCGCGTTCAACATCGGCGCGATGATTCGGTGGCTGGACTTCAACGATACCTGGCTGGCTGCGGAGTGGGGACATCCATCGGATAACCTCGGCGGCATCCTGGCCGTCGCGGATTACCTGAGCCGGCGAAGCCGCGCCGAAGGCAAAGCGGCCCTGACCATGCGCGACGTGATGACGGCGATGATCAAGGCCCATGAAATCCAGGGTGTGCTGGCTCTCGAGAACAGCTACAACCGCGTCGGCCTCGATCACGTTCTACTCGTGCGCGCCGCCTCGACGGCGGTGGTCACGCAAATGCTCGGCGGTAGTCGCGACCAGGTGATCAATGCCGTCTCCAATGCCTGGGTCGACGGCGGTTCGCTCAGGACGTACAGGCATGCGCCCAATACGGGGTCGCGCAAGAGCTGGGCGGCCGGTGACGCGACCAGCCGTGCCGTGCGGCTGGCGTTGATGGCGATGACCGGGGAAATGGGCTACCCGTCGGCGCTGACGGCGAAGGCCTGGGGCTTCTTCGACGTACTCTTCCAGGGCAAACCGTTCATTTTGCCCCGGGATTTTGGCAGCTACGTGATGGAGAATATCCTGTTCAAGATCTCCTACCCGGCCGAGTTTCATGCGCAGACGGCGGTCGAAGCCGGCATGGCCCTGCATGATGCGGTCAAAGACAGGCTGGATGAAATTGAAAGAGTCATCATCGAGACTCAGGAAGCAGGCAGGCGCATCATCGACAAGACCGGCCCGCTCGATAATCCCGCCGACAGGGATCACTGTATTCAATACATGGTTGCCGTGCCGCTGATATTCGGCCGCCTCACAGCAGCGGACTACGAAGACGAGGTGGCCGCCGACCCCCGCATCGATGCGCTGCGCGAAAAGATGCGAGTTAGCGAAAACGAGGGCTTTACAAAGGATTACTTCGATCCGGAGAAACGCTACATCGGCAATGCGGTGCAGGTATTCTTCAGCGACGGCGCGAGTACCGAGCGTGTCTGCATCGACTATCCGATCGGCCATCGCCAGCGCCGCGAAGAAGGCATTCCCGTGCTGATCGAAAAATTCGAAAGAAACGTTTCGCCGAAACTTGGAGAAGGCCAGTGGAACGAGCTGCACGCGCTCTGCTCCGTTCCCGGGAAGCTGGCGGCTACGGCCGTCGACGACTTCATGGCCCTGCTCGTTGCCTGACAGACGGGAGAAGACATGCAAGCAAAGGCCAGATTGATAGGTGGGTTCGTTTGCCTGGCTGCCGGAATTGCGACGGCAGCCGATTCGGTAAACCGCAGCGAGGCGAACGACGGCAATCTGATCATGGAGGATATTGGACAGATACCCGCGGATATCGCCGACAGCCTGAATCGCTATCAAAACGTGCGGCAGGCGTACTTCCGCGACTGGACCGAAGGCGGCGCAGGGCTTTACATCACCACGCGCTTTGCCGACGTGAGCCAGATCCACCGGGTCGACAGACCGGGCGGCGCGCGCCATCAGATCACCTTCGACACCGAACCGATCGGCGAGCTCAGGCGTCAGCCGGGCGGCGCGAAGGTGATCTTCACGCGAGACGCCGGCGGCAGCGAGTTCTCGCAGATATATCTGCTCGATCCCGCAGACACAAGCGCGACGCTGCTGACCGACGGACAGTCACGGAACGGCGCAACCGTCTGGGACCGGCAGGGGAGGCGCATAGCGTTCCAGAGAACACGCCGCAACGGCGCGTCGAATGATATCTGGCTTATGGATCCCGAAGAGCCTTCCGGCGCGGAGATGGTGCTCGAATCCCCGGATGGCACGTGGTGGGGGCCGGTTGAGTTCTCCGACAGCGGCAGCAAGCTACTCGCCGTGAATTACGTCAGTATCACGGACTCGAGCGTGCACGTGGTCGATCTCGACTCGCGGGACCGGCAGCGTCTGGCCGGAGGCCCTGGCGAAGGGCACGCGAATCTGCCACTGGGCTTCGACGATGACGACCAGGGATTCTGGTTCGTCACGGACCGGGGCGGCGAGTTTCTGCAGCTGGCCTGGCAGGCCACGGCGGCCGGCGCCGAGCCGGAATTTGTTACGGCCGACATCCCGTGGGATGTCGAAGAGGGCGCTATCAGCCATGACCGGCGTCGCATCGCCTTCGCGGTCAACGAGAACGGCATGTCGCGCGTGTACCTGTTGGACACCGGCACGAGGCGATACAAGAGCGTCAATAACATTCCGACCGGCCTGGCATTCGGGTTCGCCTTCAGCCCCGACGATCGCTACCTCGCGATGACACTGAACTCCGCAAGAACACCGAGCGACACCTTCGTGCTGGAGCTCGGCGATGACCCGCTGCATCACGGGGAACTGCTGCGATGGACGGTCAGCGAAGTCGGGGGGCTCGATACCGCATCGTTCCGGACACCGGAGCTTGTGCACTTTCCGACCTTCGACAGCGTCGACGGCGCGCCGCGGCAGATTCCGGCATGGCTGTTCAAACCGGCAGGCGAGGGCCCGTTTCCGGTGGTCGTCTCCATTCACGGCGGCCCTGAAAGCCAGGCGCGGCCGGGTTTCAGCAGCACGACCCAGATGTGGGTCGACAAGCTCGGTGTCGCCGTGATCCGGCCTAATGTCAGGGGATCGGCCGGCTACGGCAGGACCTATCTCGCGCTGGATAACGGCTTCAAGCGCGAGGACTCGGTGCGGGACATCGGGGCGCTGTTGGACTGGATCGCGACCCGGCCGGAGCTGGATCAGGATCGGGTGGCCGTCTTCGGCGGCAGTTATGGCGGCTATATGGTGCTGGCAAGCTCGGTTCACTTCGGCGACCGGCTCAAGGCCGCGGTGGATATCGTCGGCATCAGCAACTTCGTTACTTTTCTCGAGAACACGCAGGACTACCGGCGCGACCTGCGGCGCGCGGAATACGGGGATGAGAGAGATCCCGCCATGCGCGCACACCTCGAGAAAATCAGCCCGCTGAACAACGTGGAAAGGATCCGGATTCCGATGTTGATCGTGCAGGGCCAGAACGACCCCCGGGTCCCGGTCACGGAGTCCGAACAGATCGTCGCGGCACTCAGGGATCAGGGGCAGCCGGTCTGGTACATGAACGCCTTGAACGAGGGCCACGGCTATCGCAAGAAGGAGAACCGCGATATCTACCAGCAGGTCACCGTGATGTTTCTCGAGGAACACCTGATCGGCGCAGATTGAGCACCCGACAAATGGGGAAGTTCCAGCTTTGAAGTGTCAAAAGATAAATCGAGGTAGTGACGATCGGATGGATGACATTTTCGGCCGGTGCAGTCAAGGTAAAGTCACGTTCACTAAAGATACGGTACCGGTTGGGCGCGCAACTTAAACGCACGTCAGGCGAGTGATCCAGTGGGTTACTCGCTGACCCTCCTCACCAAAGGGTCAGCTCCATTCACAGCCATACTTGATCCGAAACGTCGAAAACATGAGCCCGAGAAAGCCAATCATCCGCCACGCTCAAAGCGAAAGTCGCTGGTCAGCAGAAAAACGTACGACATATTACTCTTGTCGTGTCTGGTCCAAATCACCGTTTGAAATCCTGCGGCAGCCAGATGGCCAATTAGCTCTTTCTCGTCGAAACCTCTCAGCGAAGAATTAATCGAGACCGCGCAAATCGTGCGTCGGCAATCAACAAAGGCATCTTCCGCATGTTTCATGACCTCGGCCTTTATCAGTAGATCTTCGATGACTCCTGTAGACTTACTTGACCACTCGAGAGCGTATTCTTCGGAGTCGGTTGCTCGCATCAATTCGGCCGTAGCTGCGAACAAATCAATCCAAAAAAACTGATTGGCGTTTTCTGGGGTAAGCACCCGGAAAGGATCATCGCGTGGTGGTACGGCTGCCCCATCGCTTACGCTGAGTTCTTCATTGGCCCGCAAGAAAGAAGCGTCGGCGTCGTTCTCAATGTTGGACGCGACAGCGGTGGCATTCTCGTTGGCGAACACCTCGTCGCTGTCAGAGGCTTTGCCCGAAGCGGCAACAACCGGGGGCGTTCGGGGTGTTGAAGATCCGAGAGTCGCAATGATCTCATCCTGGTATGATCTCCAGAGGGATAGCGCGATTAGCGCAAGAGCAATCAGAATCGCCCAACTCATTGTTCGGAGATTCATGGTCGTCTACGGTGTTGTTGTGGACGTAATACGATGGTGTCACCACCCTGGTAACGTGTCGTCTGCCCCCGAAGGGCAATTGAAGCCCCAGCAGGCATAGGGGTCGGAAAACGGATCCGAAGGATCATAAAAACCGCTCGTCGAATGGTCACCTTCGGTTCTATCAATGTATTCACCCAACGATTCTTCGGCGTTTGTCGATTCGCCGCCGACGTAGTTCCCTTCTGCATCAAATTGTGTGACATCGACAACGTTTCCTTGATTATCCACCGACACGCCGGTGACCTGTACGTCGCCGTTACTATCTGTTCCTGACTGCCAATATACGCCTGCCACATTTGGATTTGCTATTGCATTGTTCACATACGTTACCCATTCGGTCGCGTGCGACATGGCGGGTAGCAAGAAGAGCAATGAGCCTAGCCCGGATATTGCACCAATAAAAACGGCGAACCCGTAATTTCCTTTATAATT
>JBHIDG010000169.1:0-6891 GCA_046760025.1 Woeseia sp.
CCGTGGATGTCCTGCACGAGGACCGGGACTTTACCGGTTGCGACCATCTCGTCGAGGATCGAGAGAAGCGCGGTGCTCCAGTTGTCGATCGCCTGGTCGCCTACCGCCACGAGGAGCTCGTCCGGCCTCAGTCCGGCCTCGGCCGCGTAGGAATCGGGCTCCACCGGCCCGATAACCGGGCGCAGCGTCGGCACACCCTGCATGGACAACACCCAGTAGGCGAGGATGGCGAACAGGAAATTGAACGCCGGCCCCGCCAGCAGGACGGCGATCCGGGCCGGAATCGGCCGGTGATTGAATGCCCGCCCCTGATCGGTCTGGTCGACGGGCCCTTCCCGCTCGTCCAGGAATTTGACATAACCACCGAGCGGGATGGCTGAAACACAGTATTCGGTGCGGTCCGCCCCGGCAATCCAGGTCCAGAGAGGCTTGCCGAAGCCGATGGAGAGACGTAGCACTTTCATGCCGCACCAGCGGCCGACCAGGTAATGCCCGAATTCGTGAACGGCGACCAGAACGCTGATCGCGACGACGAAAGCAAGCAAATTGTTCAACGCGCCGCTCATTGATCAGACGCCACCCCCGTGTAAGTAGTGTCGACTGGCCGGGCGGGCCGCAGTTCCTGCGACACAATAATAGCCCATCGAGCGTAAGGCAGGGTGAATGAACAGGGACTGAACAATCATCATGTCAATCCCACCTGGCTTACGCCGATCACGAATAACGGGGCCGCGGCGGTGACGCTGTCGATCCGATCGAGAACGCCGCCGTGCCCCGGAAACAGCCGTCCCGAGTCTTTGATACCGGCATTTCTCTTGAACATGCTTACGGTAAGATCGCCGATGATCGAAATGATCGCGACGGCCAGACAAAACGGCAGCAGCATCGCAATATCGATATCGAGCCATCGCGCCTGGATCAAAGCCAGCACCGCCACTGCAAACAAGCCGCCGAGCACTCCTTCCCAGGTTTTTCCGGGACTGATTTTTGGAGCCAGCTGCACCTTGCCGATGTGCCTGCCGGTGAAATAGGCGCCGATGTCCGCCACCCACACGATAACGAGCACGAACAGCAAGAGCGCGGGCTGCAGCGAATACAGCAAGATGATCGATAGGTATGCGGGAATCAGCACGAGCGCGCCGCAGACCCATCCGGCCGGCTTCGGAATCGGAGTGGGGAAGAAAAACGTCCAGAAAAGCGCAGTTACCCACCAGGCGAGCGCGATTTTCAGAACAATGCCGACTGTGAATTCGTCGGCCACACTCACCGAGGCAACCCCCAGGAGTACCGCGATCAGACCAACGAAGACGAGCCGGGTCATTTTTGTCTTTGGCCCGAGGAAGGCCGCCCACTCCCAGGCGCCCGCGAGCATGAGTGCGGCGATCACCGCTTTTGCCATGACGGGCGGCAACACATACAGGACAACAAAGAGCGCACCCAATGCGATCACAGCGGTCAGTGCGCGTTGCTTGAGCATGTCAGACCGCCTCGACCTGTTCGCTGGTATGACCGTATCGACGCTGACGCATCCGGTAAAACGTCAAGGCCTCGAGGAAATCTCTTTCGGAAAAGTCCGGCCACAGGCTATTGCAGAAATAAATTTCTGAATACGCGAGATTCCAAAGCAGAAAATTGCTGATGCGTTGCTCACCACCCGTGCGTATCAGCAGGTCAGGATCCGGCAACCCGGCAAGTGCCAGCTCGTTGGCAAAGCTCTCGTCGTTTATATCGTTGACCGTCATCTCCCCGCCTGCCACTTTGCGCGACAGCTTCCTCGCCGCATTGATGATGTCCCATCTTCCCCCATACGCCACAGCGACGATCAGATTCAGGCCGCTGTTTGCCCGTGTCTGTTCTTCGGCGGCCTCGATAGTCCTTACCAGTTTGGCCTTGAGCTGGTGCCGCGGTCCGACAAACTTGAGCCTTACCTTATTACGATGCAGTTCATCCAATTCTCGTTGCAATGATTCGAGAAAAAGACTCATAAGGCGAGTAACTTCATCCTGTGGTCGTTGCCAGTTCTCGCTGCTGAAGGCAAACAGCGTCAGGAAGTTGACACCCCGCTTCGCCGCGACCTCGACGATCTCGCGCACGGCCTTGACCCCGGCACGGTGCCCCGCGTGTCGAGGCTGGGATCGCATCTGTGCCCACCTTCCGTTGCCGTCCATGATCACAGCTACGTGCCGCGGCACAGCCAATTCCGCTCGACCGATGGCTGCTGTAGCTGTTTCTTCCATAACCGACGCACCTTGACCGTCAGACTTCCATCAATTCGGTCTCTTTCTCGGCAAGCACCTTGTCAATCTGTTCGATATGCCGATCCGTGATCGCCTGAATCTCGTCCTCGGCGCGATGTTCGTCATCCTCGCCGATCATCTTTTCTTTCAGCAGCTCCTTAATGTCGTGAATCGCGTCCCTGCGGATGTTGCGTACCGCGACCCGGCCACCTTCGGCTTCCTGGCGAACCAGGCGAATCATGTCTTTGCGGCGCTCCTCGGTAAGCGGCGGCAGCGGCACACGAATCACCGTTCCAGCCGTCGCCGGATTCAGTCCGAGGTCCGAGCCCATGATTGCCTTCTCGATGGGCTGAACCATGATCTTCTCCCACGGAGAAACCGTCAGCGTTCGCGCATCTTCGACATTTATGTTCGCGACCTGGTTGAGTGGCACTTCGCTGCCATAATACTCGACCGTAATGTGGTCGAGCAGACTGGTGTGCGCACGACCGGTCCTGAGTTTGGTGAGTTCCTGCCGGAGAGCCGCAACACTCTTGTCCATGCGCGTGCCGGCGTCCTTTTTGATGTCATCTAGCACCGTCTTCGCCCTCTCCTGCCTGCGGTCTCATCGACCCGTCATGCCGTGACCAGCGTTCCAACGTCCTCATCCGTCATTGCTCGCACCAGCGCATTCTCATCGGTGAGGTTAAATACACGTAACGGCAAGTCGTTGTCCCGGCACATCACGACGGCCGTCGCATCCATGACCTTGAGTTTGTCGACCAGGACCTTGTCGAAGGACACTGTATCGTACTTCAACGCTTTCTCGTTGACGTTCGGATCCGAGTCATAGACACCACTGACCATGGTTGCTTTCAACAACACGTCCGCACCGATTTCGATGGCCCGAAGACTCGCCGCCGTGTCTGTCGTGAAAAACGGATTACCGGTCCCCGCAGCAAAGATAACGACGCGCCCTTTCTCGAGATGTCGGACTGCACGCCGCCGAATGTAATCCTCGCAAACCTCGTGGATCTGCAGTGCCGACATGACGCGCGCGTAAATCTCTATGGACTCCAGCGCATCCTGAATGGCCAGTGCGTTCATGACGGTCGCAAGCATTCCCATGTAGTCGCCCGTCACCCTGTCCATGCCCGCACGGGCAAGGCCGGCGCCGCGGAATATATTGCCGCCACCGATGACGATGGCAATCTCGACGCCGAGGCTCCGGACTTCGGCAACTTCTCTGGCCAGTCGTTGGATGACGCCCGGCTCGATGCCGTATTCGAGTTCACCCATCAGCGCCTCACCGCTCAGCTTGAGCAGAATGCGACGGTAAAGTACCTCGGGCTGAATCAGGGCTTCGCTCATATTGCTCGCCGCCTGTTCGGAATACGGTCTATTTTAGCCAAAATTTTCAGGTATTTAGCCGCTTTGCCTGATCTGGGACAATACCTCTTGCGCAAAATCTTGTTCCCTTTTCTCGATTCCCTCACCGACCTCGAAACGAACGAATTCCGTCACCTTCGCGCCGGCCTCATCCAGCAGCCTGCCGACCGACAGATCCGGATCCCTGACGAAAGGCTGACCCAATAAAGTTATTTCTTTCAAGAACTTATCTACTCTTCCTGCGACTATTCTTGCCACGATCTCGGGCGACTTACCCGATTCTTCCGCCTGGGCCTGGATTACCCTGCGCTCGTTCTCGAGCGTGTCGGAGGGCACGCCCGCCTCGTCGATACACAAGGGCCTGGTGGCGGCAACATGCATGGCCATATCTTTCGCAAGCTGCGCATCGCCACCCGACATCGCTACGACTGCGCCGATCCTGGCACCGTGCGTGTACGTGCCGAGCCGGTCATCTGCATCGATACGGACGAATCGGCGCACCGAGATGTTTTCGCCGACCTTGCTGACCAGTTCCGTGCGCGCTGCTTCGACCCTTTGGCCGTCGGCCAGGGTGTCTGACAGCAGCGCCTCGACGTCTTTCGCGTGTCCGGCCAGGGCCGCCGCGGCAACGGCCTCCGCAAACGCAATGAAATTTTCGTCTTTGGCAACGAAGTCGGTCTCCGAATTGACCTCGGCGATGACGGCCCGCCTTTCGTCGAGGGCCACGACAATGCGACCGTCTGCCGCGATACGGCCCGATTTCTTGTCGGCCTTCGCCTGGCCCGATTCTCGAAGCAACTCGACGGCAGCGTCCATGTCCCCGCCGGTTTCGACCAGGGCCGTCTTGCAATCCATCATGCCGGCGCCGGTCCGCTCGCGCAGGTCTTTAACCATCGATGCGGTGACAGACATTATTTCTTTCCTTTGTCGTCATCATCCGGCTCCGCTGCTTTCTTTTTACCGGCTTTCCTCGCAGTGGTTTTCCTGGTCGTCGCTTTCTTTGCCGCAGTTTTCTTGGTCGCCTTTTTCTTCGCGGCCGGTTTCCTGGTCGCTTTTTTCTTCGCGGCCTTTTTCTGCGCGGCCGGCCTTTCCTCGGACTCGGCCTCGGCTACCGGCTCTTCCGGGACGGGCTCTCCCGGCGCGACCTCCTCCTTTGGCTCAGCAACTTCGGCCAGCCTTGTCTTTTCTTCGACCCGGGCCGCCGCAGCCTTTCTCTTGATGGTTGCCTTCTTGGCCGTTCTTTTCTTCCTGCCAACCGCTTTGTGGGCCGCGGGCTTCGCCGCGGTTTTCTTCGGCTTACCCTCGTCATCGAGTTCAACGAACTCGTCCTCGCCCAGAGCGACCTCGGGCAGGGAAGCCTTGCCGTCGAGCACCGCATCGGCGATCAATGTGGCATACAGGCCGATAGCGCGCATCGCGTCGTCGTTGCCGGGAATGACGTAGTCGATGTCCTCCGGCGAACAATTGGTGTCGACGACGGCGACGACCGGGATTTCGAGTTTGCGCGCTTCGCGAACGGCAATTACTTCGTGTTCGACATCGACAACGAACAGCACGTCAGGTAACGACCCCATGTTCTTGATTCCGCCCAGACTTCGCTCGAGCTTGTCGCGTTCCCGATTCAGGCCGAGCACCTCTTTTTTGGTCAGGCTGTGGAATCCGCCCTCCTCCTCCATTTGCTCGAGTTCGGTCAGCCGTTTAACGGACTGCCTGATCGTCTTGTAATTGGTCAGCATGCCGCCGAGCCAGCGGTGGCTGACGTACGGCATCTCACAGCGTTCCGCCTGCGAGCGTATGCCGTCACGTGCCGATCGCTTCGTGCCGACGAACAGCACCTTGCCGCCATCGGCGACGATCGCCTTGACGAAGGCGTACGCATCCCTTGCCATCGGCAGGCTCTTTTCCAGGTTGATGATGTGGATCTTGTTGCGTTCGCCGAAGATGAAGGGTGCCATCTTCGGGTTCCAGTAACGGGTCTGGTGACCAAAGTGCACGCCAGCCTCGAGCATCTGGCGCATGGTTACGTCTGCCATTTCACTACTCCGGGTTAGGCCTCCGTACCCCCCATCTCGCAACCCCTTTTCCGGCGGGGCACCCAGCGTGATGTGACGGCGTACGTGTGGATTGATTGCCTCCAGGGCGCGCGCTTTATACCATACTGGATCGCCTCCAACAACGCGGAATAAACGGGTCGAACCGCATTTCCTTGAGGTGGCGCCCCATACCGGTCTGCACACTATGAAAAATGCGGTTCCACCCCTTTGTTACGGCCAACACCGGCCGAATCACCAGGATTCTATGAACGTAACCATCAAGACACGTGATGAGCAGGGCAGAATGCGTGTAGCGGGACGGCTTGCAGCCGATGTCCTGGACATGATCGGTGAATACGTTAAGCCCGGCATCACCACCGGCGAACTGGACCGAATTTGCCACGAGTACATAGTGGAGTCCCTTGACGGGATTCCGGCGCCCTTGAACTATCGCGGCTTCCCGAAATCTATCTGCACGTCGGTCAACCACGTCGTATGCCACGGCATCCCCGGCCAACGGCGCCTGAAGTCCGGTGACGCGCTGAACATCGACGTCACCGTCATCAAGGACGGATTCCACGGCGACACGTCCCGCATGTTTTTCGCCGGCAAGCCCGGCGTCCAGGCAGAGAGGCTTTCGAATGTCGCCCGAGAGGCAATGTGGCTCGGCATCGAACAGCTAGGCCCCGGTAAGCACCTTGGCGACATCGGCCAGGCAATCCAGCAGCACGTGGAAAAAAATCGCTTCTCGGTGGTCCGTGAATACTGCGGCCACGGCATTGGGCGCGTGTTTCACGAGGACCCGCAGGTCCTGCATTATGGTAAATCCGGTACGGGCATGGAACTCAAGTCGGGCATGACCCTGACCGTCGAGCCCATGGTCAACGCCGGCAAGCGACACGTCAGGCTGTTGCCCGACGGCTGGACCGTCGTCACCAAGGACCATTCCCTGTCGGCCCAGTGGGAACACACCGTACTGATTACGGACAGAGGCTACGAGGTACTGACTCTTGGTGCCGGCCAGCATTGAAATCGCTTACGGCGCAGGACCCGGTCTCGGCGCCGACCCGGCGCTGACGGCCCTGGATGAGGCGCTCGGCCGAAGCGGTGATACCGTCGGCGATCTGCGGCTGGTATTGGGCCGCGCCACCGACAATCTGATCAGGCGCTTCGAGGCCGGCGAGCCGGTTACCGAGCTGGTCAGGTTGCGCGCTGCCCTGGTCGACCGGGTACTCAGTCGGCTTTGGCGCAAA
>JBHIDG010000170.1:0-6865 GCA_046760025.1 Woeseia sp.
GAGGCCAAGCAGGCCGGCGGGGACGGTCTGCCCGCTCCGGACGTCGTCAGGAAGTTCGGCTCGATGCTGCGCAAGTATTATCTCTCCCAGACGAGTGCGCGCTATAGGACGGCCGCCGGCAGCCATTACCCTTTTCACGAGCGGCTCGTTCATTTCTGGTCGAATCATTTCGCGGTATCGGCCGACAAGCAGCCCGTATCCGCGCTGGCAGG
This sequence comes from Woeseia sp., assembly GCA_046760025.1. Classification (GTDB taxonomy): domain Bacteria; phylum Pseudomonadota; class Gammaproteobacteria; order Steroidobacterales; family Woeseiaceae; genus JACZWL01. The sequence continues at coordinate 213 of JBHIDG010000170.1, forward strand.
CCTGTTCGAGAACGAGGCGATTCGGCCGAACCTGGGCGCCAGGTTCTACGACCTGCTGATCGCCGTGGAGAAACACCCGGCGATTATCCTCTATCTGGACAACCAGCGTTCGATCGGACCCAACTCGGCGCTCGGTCAGCGCGCCAACCGCCGGCGGCATGACCAGCAGTTCGGCTTGAACGAGAACCTGGCCCGGGAAATCCTGGAGCTGCACACGCTCGGTGTGGACGGCGGTTACACGCAACAGGACGTGACGACTTTCGCGAAGGTCATTACAGGGTGGTCGATCGGCGGCGGCGATCGGCGCCGGTTTGCCGAAGGCGTGCCGGGCAGGTTTCATTTCAGGGACAACATGCACGAACCGGGCGGGCAGAGGGTTCTCGGCAGGACGTACCGGGACAATGGTGTGAAACAGGGCGAATCGGTGTTGCGCGATCTCGCGACGCACGAATCGACGGCGAAACACATCGCGACCAAGCTCGTGAGACATTTCGTTGCCGACGATCCGCCACAAAGTCTGATCGACAAAATCGCCTCGGTGTTCCTCGACAGCAGCGGCGACTTGCCGGCCGTGCACGCCGCGCTGGTCGAATCCAGCCAAGCCTGGGCGTCAACTTTCGGCAAGTACAAATCGCCGCAGGACTTCGTGATATCGGCATTCCGCGCATTCGACCGCGTGCCGGACGACGACAGGTTCATCGTCGGCGCGCTGGACATGATGGGGCAGACGCCGTACCGGCCGGGGTCACCCGCGGGCTGGCCGGATACCGCCGAGCACTGGGGCGGCGCCGACGCCTTGTACAAGCGCATCGAATGGTCGAACGCGGTCGCCCGTTTCGCGGGTTCGCGGGCCAATCCGATTGAGCTCGGCAACGCCGTGCTCGGTGCCGCGCTCGGCGACCACACCAAGACCGCGATTTCCCGGGCTGAAAGCATCGTGCAGGGCACGACCCTGCTGCTGGCCTCGCCGGAGTTTCAACGGAGATAGCCGATGGTTAGCAGACGCGAATTGTTGCGACAGCTCGGCCTGGGCGCCATGGTGACCAGCTTGCCCGGTATCTCGTTCGCCAAAGCGGAAACCGATGCCAGGTTCGTGCTCGTCATCCTGCGCGGCGCGGCGGACGGCCTGGCCATCGCGGCGCCCTACGGCGAGGGCAGGTACCGGAGCGTCCGCGGCGAGCTGGCGATTCCCGCGCCCGGCACGGCTAATGGCCTGCTGGAGCTCGACGGCCTGTTCGGCTTGCATCCGTCACTCTCGCATATCCACGACCTTTACGGGAAAGACGCAGCGCGGCTCGTGCACGCCGTGGCCAGCCCCGATCGCGACCGGTCACACTGCGACGGCCAGGACGTGCTCGAAAACGGCGTGACAAGCGCCGGCGGCAAACGCGACGGCTGGCTGAATCGCGCCCTGGCGCCTCTCGGTGGGAGCCTCGGTAACGAACCCGCGATAGCCTTGTCGCAGAACACACCGCTGGTATTGCGTGGGGCAAACTCGGTCACGAGCTGGGCGCCGTCGCAGCTGCCGGATGCAGATGAAGACACGCTTCGGAGAATTACGGCGCTTTATTCGCAGGACGAATTCTTCGCCACACGACTGGCCCAGGCACTCGAGTCTCAGGAGATAGCCGGCGAGCTGGACGGTATGCAAAAGAGCCGGCGTCGCGGCAACGACGCTGCACGATTCGAGGCCATGATGGTCTCGGCAGGCAAGTTCCTGACCGCGGACGGCGGCCCGCAAATCGCGGTTGTCGAATCGGGCGGCTGGGACACGCACGCGAACCAGGGATCGGCGAGCGGCGCCCTGGCCAACAGGCTGGCCGGCCTGGATAAGGGTCTCGACGCGCTGCGCGAGCAGATGGGTGCCAGCTGGCCGGATACGGTTATTGCCGTGGTTACCGAGTTTGGCAGGACCGTCAAGGTCAACGGCACGCGCGGCACCGACCATGGAACGGCAACGGCGGCGCTGGTGCTCGGCGGCGCAGTCGAAGGCGGCCGAATAGTCGCGGACTGGCCCGGGCTCGAGACCTCGAGCCTCTACCAGGGACGGGACCTGTACCCGACCACCGACCTCCGCAGCCTGTTCAAGGGGATACTGTGGGAGCATCTGCGGATCCCGCCGTCCTGGCTGGATAACGAGGTATTCCCGGGATCTGCCTCGGCGCCGATGACCGAAGGGTTGATCCAGAGCTGAGGGGACGGACCCCGATGGGTCCGGCCCCATGTTCAAGTCCTGGTGGCAGCGCCTATGGCCCGGAGGCAGATTGCCCGTGCCAGCCTGCCAGCGCCGCTGCCTCCTTGTCGGGACTCAGGCCCGCCCGGATAGTGCGGCTGCGCTCATCAGGCAGGGTCTTCCACCAGCTGACCAGGTCGCGAGCGGTCTCCCTGAGCGGACGGTTGTGCAGGCCTTTGGCTGCGGCTTTTTCGCCGCTGACAAACGGTACGCCGGCATACTCACCGGTGGGCGGTGCCCAGATGGGCATGTCGAGCCTGTGCTCCCGGATGAATTCGGCGCTTACCCAGACGGGTGTCAGCTCCGATCCGGTCACCGCCACACTGTCTTCGAGCAGATCTCCGATCGAGTAGGCGCCGGCTGGCGTGACCGTGTTGTAGGTTCCGGTGATGCGCTGCTGGACGCAATCGACGACGAAGTTCGCGAGGTCCCTGACGTCGATGATCTGGATCCTGTCGTCCGGCTCGCCGGGCCAGAGCATCTCCCCGCCCTTCATGGTCCGGACCGGCCAGTAACTGAACCGGTCCGTGTGGTCGCCGGGTCCGCAGATGTAGGTGGGACGCAGGATGGTCAACCGGTCTTCGCCGAATTCCGCCGCCGCTCTTTGCTCGCACAGGACCTTCATCGGACCGTAGGTCTGATCGGTCACCTCCTCCACGGTCTCGTCAGATATCGTCGCGAGCGGTGAATCCTCGTGATTGGGCCTCGCAAAACTCGCGTACGCGGAGATCGATGACACGAACAGATAATGCGACGCGGCCGGCGACAGCAGTCTCGCGGAATCCGCGACGTGCCGCGGAACGTAGCCGGAATTGTCGATGACCGCATCCCAGCCGCCGCCCCGTAATGCGTCGAGACCGTTGTCGCGGTCTCCTACGAGGAGCTCGAGATCGGGGAACAGCGCGTCGTTGGTCTTGCCGCGATTGAACAGGACGACATCGTGCCCGCGCCGCAAGGCCTCGCGGACCATGTGTGGCCCGATGAATCCCGTCCCGCCCAACACCAACACCTTGAGTTTTGCGCCGCTATCCTTTCGGTCCTCGCAATCCGCCAGGGCCCGGGGCACTCCTGTCGCAGCCGCCGCCGTGCCCATGAGGCCGGCCTGCAGGAAGCGTCGTCGATTCCTCTTCATCTTGTCTTATGGATCAGTCGCTACAGGAACAGCGCATCCACACTCTTCCAGATTGCGGCGATGCCTGCGGCCACGGTAACGAGCGTCGTGCCGCATACAGGGCCGTTATTGGTATCTGCATTTTTGAGGCCTCCCGAGAATGGACCCGGCCCTGCAGTAAATCAGATATTTGCGGCTAACGGTAGCGCGCCATCAGCTTTTCGAGCATTTTCCTGCCGGGATTCAGTTCATCGAATGGGATCTTCGACAGCGGTGTGCCGACGCTGCCGGAGAGATCGTGCATGTCGCCAGTTTCTTCGTCGATATACAAGAGACCCGTAATGATCTCGCCGGCGTTTACACTGTCGCGCAGGAACGAGAACGCCGCGGCACGACTCGTCGGGTCGTAGTCCTTGTCTACCTTCCGGAACACGATCCTGCTGCCGTCGTGCAACTCGACGGGCATGGCGGAGCCTTCGTCATAGGCCGCCTTGATCTCCTCCGCAGGCGGTATGAAGTCGGCGTCGATCACATGGTGGTAAAACTGCCGCGTGTGCGCGTAGCTCTTGGTCGAGCCCTCGTGATCGTTGAAGGTCACGCAGGGGCTGATGACATCGACTAGCGCGAATCCCTTGTGCATCAGTGCGCCCTTGATCAGCGGCACGAGCTGTTGCTTGTCGCCGGAAAAGCTTCGTGCGATGTAAGTGGCGCCGAGACCGATGGCGGTGCTGACGGGATCGATCGGCATCTGCCTGTTGGCCGGCCCCTTCTTCGCGACGCTGCCGACGTCGGCGGATGCCGAGTACTGGCCCTTCGTCAGGCCATAGACGCCGTTGTTTTCAATGATGTAGCACATGTCGAGATTGCGGCGGATCACGTGCGCAAACTGCGCCATGCCGATGGACAGGGAGTCTCCGTCGCCCGAGATGCCGAGGTAGACCAGATCACGGTTCGCCGCGTTCGCGCCGGTCGTAACCGAGGGCATGCGCCCGTGCACCGAGTTGAACCCGTGCGACTGGGCGACGAAGTAGGCCGGTGTCTTGGACGAACAGCCGATGCCGCTCATTTTCGCCAGCCTGTGCGGTTCGAGATCCAGTTCGAATACGGCTTGAATGATGGCTGCCGTGATCGAATCGTGACCGCAGCCCGCACAGAGCGTCGAAACCGTGCCTTCGTAATCGCGCGCGGTCAGGCCGAGACTGTTCTTCGGCAATTTCGGATGGGTAACTCTCGGCTTCGATGGGTAACTCATGTTCCTGTCCCTCAGGCGGCCCGACCTTTTGCGACTTCCTCCTCGATCCTTGCGATCACGAATTCCGCATTGATCGGCATGCCGTCGTAGTGCAGCACCGGAACCAGCTTGTCCGGGTCGGCCTCCGCGTCGAGGATCAGCAGGGAGCGCAGCTGCGCGTCACGATTTTGTTCGATGACGTAAATCCGTTCGTGCTTGTCGACAAAGTCCCGGACGTCGTCGTTGAACGGGAATGCCTTCACCCGGCAGTAGTTCAGGCCGATGTTCTTTTCGCCGAGCCGCACGAGCGCTTCCCTGACGGCCCCGTCACAACTGCCGACCGAAAGGATCGCGGTGTTATTGAACTTCGAATACTCGATCTCCGGACCGGGCACGATACCGCGAGCCGTTTCCCATTTCACGAGCAGCCTGTCGACGACCTCCTGATACTCGCCGGAATCCTCGGTATAGGCGCCGTACTTGTTGTGGCCGGAGCCGCGGGTGAAATACGACCCCTTGGGGTGTTCCCCCGGCAGGGTCCGATAGGGAATCCCGTCGCCGTCGGGATCGAGATATCGGGAAAACCTGTCGATGGATTCCAGATCCTCGGCGCTCAGCACCTTGCCCCGGTCCGGTTCAAAGTCTTCATCCCATTTGAATTCCGGACACATCCAGTCATTCATTCCGATGTCGAGGTCCGTCAACACCATGACCGGCGTCTGTAATCTATCGGCAAGGTCGAACGCATCGATAGCCATGTAGAAGCACTCCCGGGGATTCGCCGGGAACAGCAGCACGTGCTTCGTGTCGCCGTGTGACGAGTATGCACACAGCAGGAAATCACACTGCTGGGTGCGGGTCGGCATACCGGTCGACGGGCCGGCGCGCTGCACGTCGAAAATGACGGCCGGGACTTCCGCATAGTAGGCGAAGCCGATGAATTCGTTCATCAGGGAGATGCCGGGCCCACTGGTCGGCGTGAATGCCCGCGCCCCGTTCCAGGTCGCCCCGAGGACGACGCCGATGGCCGCCAGCTCGTCCTCGGCCTGCACGATGCAGAACCTCTTGCCGCCCGATTCGGGATCCATCCGGTACTGCTTACAGAATGACTTGAAGGCGTCCATCAACGATGTCGACGGGGTAATCGGATACCACGCGCCGACCGTCGCGCCGGCATAGACGCAGCCCAGCCCCGCGGCCGTATTGCCATCGATCATTATTTGGCCCCTGGTCTCGTCCATCGCCTCGACCTTCAGCGGCAACGGACAGGAGATATTATCCCTGGCAAATTCGTGGCCGAGCCGAATCGCCTCCAGGTTGGACGGGATGAGGTGTTTCTTCGCGGCGAACGTCTCCTCGACAAGCTGCGTGATCACGGCGAGATCGAGATCGAGCAATGCGGCGAGCGCGCCGACGTACGCAACGTTCTTCATCAGAATACGCGCCCGCGCGCCTTCGAAGTGCTCGTTACACATCCTCGACAACGGAATCCCGAGTACCGTGATGTCCTCCCTGTCCAGCAGGCGGCTGCGTGGCCATGTCGAGTCATAGATCAGCCAGCCGCCGGTCACGACCGCATTCATGTCTTTCGAGTAGGTCTGGGAATTCATCGCGACCATGATGTCGACGCGATCGGAGCGCGACTGGAAGCCGTCCTTGGTCACGCGGACCTCGTACCAGGTCGGCAGCCCCTGGATGTTTGACGGAAAGTAGTTCTTGCCGACGACCGGCACGCCCATCCTGAAGATGGACTTCATCAGCAAACCATTGGCGCTTGCGGACCCGGTTCCGTTAACCGTCGCAATCTTGATGACAACATCGTTGATCATGGACACAAGCGTTCTACCCAGGCCTTTCGGCGCCTCTTACTCTTTAATATAGACAGTTCTGAAGCGCTATTTTCTTACTCTTCTTGGCTCAAAAACCGTTAACCAGCAGACATTTTGGCTGGTTTGGGCCCCGGCGGCACCGCTTCGTCACTGGCGTAGGGGATAAGAATACTCGATTTTTGCATGTCCCAGGCGCCGGTAGGACAGCGTTCCGCACACAGGCTGCAATGTACGCACAAATCTTCGTCT
>JBHIDG010000171.1:0-6863 GCA_046760025.1 Woeseia sp.
GGCGCTGAAGTCTTCCGGCCGGTCTCTTGTCAGTCTGCTGAGTGCCGCTACCGCGCCGGTCCGTAAACCCAGGAACCTCGCGATCGTTGGCGGGCTTTTGGCGCTGGTCGGTGGAGGATACTGGCTGGCGAATAACTGGCAATCCCTGGTACCGGAATCTCAGCCGGAGGGAGAGACGGCACCGACGCTCGCGGATGCCGAGATGCCCGTCCCGGATTTCCAGGTCGAGCCTGCCGGCCCTGCGACACAAGCCGCTGTCAAAGGATTGCTCGACGAGGCACGCACGGCAAGGGATGCCGGACGCATCTTCAGCCCGCCCGGGACCAATGCTATCGAACTTTACGTTGCTGCTATTTCCGCAGCGCCCGACGACTCAGTCGTGGCTGCGGAGCTCGAGGATGTCGTCAAACGGACACTTGGCATGGTCGAGTCGGCACTGCTAGAGTATCGAACGCAGGATGCGGCCGAGGCACTTCGGATGGCCCGCCTCGCAGATCCCGAAAATGCTCGTCTCTTGTTTCTTGACGCGCAGTTGGCGCAGATTCAGTATCGCGACGCTGTTGACGAGGCACGGGCCGCAATTCGTAGCGGTCGCTTCGAAGATGCCGGAATCCAAATAGGAAAGGTGGAGGCGCAGGGCACGGGCGACCCGGCTGAAATCAATTTGCTCAAGCAGGAATTGTCTACAGCCCGCAGCGAGCAACAAGTCGACGAAGTCCTCGCACTTGCAAACGCTCGCCTCGACGACGACAAGCTGATCATTCCGCCGAATGACAATGCGCGTTACTACTATGAACTGGCACTCGGTAACGATCCGGATAACGCGGCGGCAAAGCAGGGCATCGCGATCATAGCCAGCAAACTGGTCTTGCGGGCGCGAGCGGCAATCGACAGGAACCAGTTTACGCTGGCCGGCAGCCTGCTCAGGGATGCCGAAGCGCTCGACCCGAACAGCGAGCATCTGCTTGCCTCGAAGACTGCGCTGGATGATGCGAAGGCCAACCAGCAAGCCCAGCGGCAGGCTGCCGCCGAGAGGGAAGCGGAAGCAGAGAGGCTCGCCGACGCCGAACGCCGGGCCGAAGCCGAACGCCGGGCCGCTCTGCAGAGGCAGGCCGAGCTCGAGCGTCAACTTGCCGCACAACGTGAGCTCGTAGCTCAACAGAGAGCCGCCGCTGAAAAGGCCGCCGCGGAAAAAGAAGCTGCGGAAAGACTCGCTGCCGAACAAAAAGCTGCCGCCGAGAAGGCGGCCGCAGACAAGGCAGCCGCCGAGAGACTCGCCGCTCAACAGAGGGCTGCCGCCGAGAAGGCGGCCGCAGACAAGGCAGCCGCAGACAAGGCTGCCGCCGAGAAACTCGCCGCTCAACAGAGGGCTGCCGCCGAAAAGGCTGCCGCCGAGAAACTCGCCGCCCAACAGAGGGCTGCCGCCGAGGCATCGACGCGGCGCAACGAATCACAGACTGCCGATTCTTCCGGTCCGCTGAATTCTTTTACGAATCAGCCGGAGCGTGTTGCCATTAGCCGGCTCACCCGGACGAAATACGTGGCACCAAAATACCCGCGGTCTGCCGCGCGCAGGAATACCACCGGCTGGGTGGACGCGTCCTTTACGGTAGGGCGGGACGGCAGCGTTCACAGCATCGAAATCATGGAGTCGACGCCGGCCTCGGTCTTCGACGAAGCTGCCACGAAGGCGATCAGCCAGTGGCGTTTCGAGCCGGTCATCGAGAACGGCGTTGCCGTCGAAAAGCGGGCGGCCGTTCGCATGGGCTTCAGTCTGAATTAGGCGCCGCAGGCAAAGACAGGCATCTCATTCGGCCCCGTTTCGGGTTGATTCCGGCTCTCCGATTTTCCGGATTGGACCAAATCAGTCGTTCCCGATACCCTTGGCGACTGCCGCAGTGACTGGGGGGCACCGTTGATTGTAGAAGCGGAAAAAAAACAAGAGAAACCGGCCAGAAAACAGCAGCGACGCAGTCTGAAAACCCGGCAGAGATTACTGGATGCTGCCATCGAGGCATTTGCCGAAAATGGCTTCAAAGGCACGTCTACCCGCGATATTGCTGCAAGAGCCGGGGTCCATCATCCGTTGATCACATACCACTTCAGGAATAAGGAAGAACTCTGGCGTGCTGCTGCTGACCGGATTTTTTCAAGATTTAACGAATCCATGAGACAAGCGTTGCAGGAGACGATCGAGGAGTGCCCCCGCACGCGCATGGCCAGCCTGATCCGTGCCTACGTGCGATATGCGGCGGACCAACCGGCGCTTCACAAGGTGATGGTGCAGGAAGCGAGTCAGCCGAGCGTCCGGCTCGACTGGCTGATCAATACGCACTTGCGTCCATTGTTCGAGGCTTCCGTCAAGAACCTCGAGGAACTGCAGGATCAGGGCATCGCCCCTCCAGGAAACGTGGCGATTCTGTTCAACATGATTCGCGTCACCGCCGGCGGACTGGTCGCCCTCGGACACGAGTTGAAAGGCACCAGCGGGATCGACCTCCAGGCGCCGGGCACGGTGAATGAACTGGCTGACATGATTATCGACGTATTCCTGCCGCCAGGCCGCCCCGGACGGACGCGCTAGCCTGCCGGTGCAAGATTCAGGCTAGCGGCTGGCAAGGACTGCGTGCATTTCTGCCAGAATCGACAACGCGATAGCTGCCGGGCCTGCGGCACCGATATCGAGACCCGCCGGACCATGTAATCGGCCTTCGAGTGACTTGCCCTGGTCGCCGAGTTCAGCCATAAGACGGTGCCGCCGGCCTACCGGGCCCAGCAGGCCGATATACGGGATGTCCGAGCCGGACAACTGCACCAGATAACTGCGATCGGCTGCGAGATGGTGGCTCATGACGATTGCCGTATCGAAGCGTGCAAGGTCGACCTCTCGCGACATCTCGTTCGCCGGGCAACAGATGACTTTTTCCGCGTCGAACATGCCGTTCTCGATGTATGCCGCGCGGTGATCGATCACGGTTGTACGCCAGCCGAGTTCGGCGGCCAGGCGTGTGATCGGTTCGGCGTCGAGACCTGCCCCCAGAACAAGAAGGCGCGGTCGCGGTGTTATCACGGAAACCAGTACGTTTGTCTTTACATCGCCGACCCGGACTTCCCTGGTCGCTGACAGCTGTCCCGCGAGGGCGGCCTCGGCCTCGCTCAACAATTCTTTCGCGACAGTGTCAGACAAGCCGAAAACCTCAGTTTCACCGCCTGCCGTAACCAACGTAGCGCCGGGCACGATTGCCCCGTTGTCCGATTCGAGAACAGTCACCGCGATCTCCGGGTAATCGGCTTTCATTGCTCTTGCGATCGCGTCGAACGGTGCGTAATCCTGTTCCGGCAGCAGGGCCTGCAGAAAAATTCGCATCACACCGTCACAGCCGACTCCGAGGCCCCACAGTTCGTCTTCGTTCAGCCCCAGATCATAGGTAACCGCTTGCGCGGCGCCCCCCTCGAGAACCCGACTCGCCCGTTCTGCGAGATCACCCTCGAGACAGCCGCCGGACAACATGCCCTGAAAGTCGCCTTGCGAATTGATCAACATGCGTGCGCCGGCCTTGCTGTATGTCGATCCCGAGGTCTCGAAAACCGTTGCCAGCACGAGTGCCTGATTCGCCGCGCGCCATTGATCGAATGATGTCAGAAGATTATTCAGGGAACCATGCCTGCCAGCTTGACTGCTTCAACGATCTCGTCGTGCAGGCCCGGCGCCATCAGATGAGCACCGGCAATGCCGCTGATGTCCCTGGCCTGCTGCAGCAGTTCCGCGCAGATGGATATCCCCTCCTGCCGTGGATCCCTCGCGGCCTCCATGCGCCTGATGATTCCATCCGGCATTACCGTCCCGCCAAGGTTGTCGCGCATCCAGCGGGCCCTCCGTGCCGATCTCATGGGGCCGAGACCGACAAGGAAATACAGTTGCTCGGTTAGTCCGTAATCATTCAGCCGCGCCATATACCGCTCCAGCAGACCGATATCGAAGCAGTACTGCGTTTGAATGAATCGAGCGCCCGCATCGAGTTTTGCCGTCAGCGCAGTCGGCGTCCAGTCACGCGTCGCCTCGAAGGGTTTATCGGCAGCCCCGGGGAAAAAATGAGGCTTAGCGGCCAGTTTGCTGCCCGACATAGTGGTGGCACTTAACGACATGTTTTTCATCGCCGCGATGAGTTTGACGGCATCCAGATCGAACACCGGCTTCGCATCCGGATTATCCCCGAGGTCAACGGCGTCACCGGTCAATACCAGAACATTGCGAACACCGAATGCTGCCGCGCCGAGAAGATCGCATTGCAAGGCGATTCTGTTTCGGTCCCTGCAGGTAGCATGCAGTATCGGCTCAACGCCCAGCTGCTTGACGTGGACTGCAGCAGCCGTGCTCGCGATCCTGACCTTCGCACCGGCACCGTCGGTGAGGTTAATTGCCGTTACAACCTGCCGCAGCGCGCTTACGGCGATCGTCAGCGGCTCGAGGCTGGCGCCGCGTGGCGGCGTCAGCTCCGCGGTTACGACAAAGTGACCCGAATCGAGGCTATCGCGAAATGGATTTTCGCCGTGATTCACGTACCGTTACCGGCCTTTCCCAACATCCTCAGCAGTGACCATGCGAGCAGAACATAAACGACCAGCAAAGGCAGCGATGCGACGACAGCAGCCGTTTTTACGGGTTCGAGTCCGCCGAGATAAATAAGAGCGATTGGTAGGGCACCGAGCGCGAACGCCCAGAAGACCCGGTGCGTGGTTGCAGGCTCCTCCATTGCCGCGAGACGAGGACTCGCCGACGCGGCCAGCGTATATGAGGCCGAGTCATAAGTCGTCGCCATGAATACGAAGCAGATGATCCCGAACAGGGGTAAGACCACGGACGACAACGGAAGCGACACCACGATATCGATCACGGCGACCTCGCCCCCCAGTTCGCTTAAACGCTGGACAACATCCAGTTTCCCGGTCAGCTGCATGTCGAGTGCGTAGTTCCCGAGGACGACGAACACCAGTACACATCCCAGGCTTCCATAACCCATCGTGCCCATCACTACCTGCCTGATCGTCCTTCCACGTGATATTTTGGCGATGAACATGCCGACAAAGGGTCCGAGCGCTATCCACCAAGCCCAATAGAAAACAGTCCAGGATTCGACGAAGCCGGAGTCTTTAACGGGGTCGGTCCAGGTCATCATTCGGAGAAAATTCTGCAATACGAGACCGATACTGTTGGTGCCGGACTTGACGATAAACAATGTCGGCCCGACGATTAGCACGAAAGCGAGAAACACGAATACGAGGCACGTGTTCAGAAGACTCAGCCTTTTTATGCCCTTCTCGAGGCCAAGATACACGCTGACCGCAAACAACGCGGTGCCTGTCAGCATTACCCAGATCTTCAGTGCAAGGCTGTCCGGCCACGCGGTAAGCCGGCTCAGGGATTCGGAAATCAACGGCACGCTGAGACCGATTCCGGTCGATGCGGCGCCGATCAGGCTGATCATGAAAAAGAGATCGATCACCCGCCCGGGCCAGCGTTCAGACCACCGTCCGAGAACACCCTGGCAGGCCGTGCTCAGTCTCAGCTGCGACTGGCCTCTGGCGTGGTAAACATAGGCAATAGAAAGTGACGGCAGGCAGTACAACGCCCAGCCCGCGAAACTCCAGTGAAATATGCCATAGCTTGTGGCCCACTCGGCCGCAGCCAGTGACCGCGCTTCGACATCGAATGGCGGTGCCTTGAAGTACTCCACCCACTCGATAGCGCCCCAATACATTACGGTCGATCCGATGCCCGCAGCGAACAGCATAGACGCCCAGCTCAACGGCGAAAACTGCGGCGCCTCGCCGGGAGGCCCGAGTATGGTATTCCCATGGCGTCCGAACGCGACCGTGAGCAGAAAGACGAGCGTGGCAATGCCGGCCCAAATGTAGATCACACCGAACTGGCGCGTTATGCCGGAGAAAGCCCACGCGACCCACTGCGCGCCTCTCTCGGACCCGATGAGGAAGCCGCACACCAAAAGGAGCACGATGATGGTCGTCGTGAAGATGAACCAGTCGACATTGGCGTTGCTTGTTTTCATTATTGTTTTCGGGCGATACGGAATCGCCCGAACGACTACATCGTCGGCATCGAAAAGTCGGCGCCGGAACGTATCCCGGTCGGCCACCTCGACGTTACGGTTTTCAGTCGAGTATAAAACCGTACACCTTCCATGCCGTAAATCGACATATCGCCGAACAGCGATCGCTTCCAGCCGCCGAAGCTGTGGAACGCAAGCGGCACCGGGATCGGTATGTTCACACCGACCATGCCGACCCGAATTCCGGATGCGAACTCCCTGGCCGCGTCGCCGTCTCGCGTAAAGATCGCCGTGCCGTTGCCGTACTCGTGGTCGTTGATCAGCTTGATCGCGTCGTCAAAGTTCTCTGCACGGATCATCGTCAGTACGGGGCCGAAGATCTCTTCCTTGTATACGCGCATGTCGGGGGCCGCATGATCGAACAGCGTCGGCCCGAGGAAATAGCCCGGGGATTCGGTGAGCTTGTGTTTGCGGCCGTCGACCAATAGCTTCGCGCCCTCTTGTTCGCCGATATCGATATAGGAACGAACCTTGTCGCGATGCTCCGCCGTGATCAGCGGCCCCATGTCATTGTTGTTGTCCGTTCCGGGACCGACTTTGAGCGCCTCGATCCGTGGCAGTACTTTTTCAAGAAGCGGTTCAGCCGAATCACCCACGGCTACCACGGCGGAGATTGCCATGCATCGCTCTCCGGCGGAGCCGTAACCGGCACCGACCAGCGCGTCGGCCGCTTGGTCCATATCGGCATCGGGCATGACGACTAAGTGGTTCTTTGCGCCGCCGAGTGCCTGTACA
>JBHIDG010000172.1:0-6850 GCA_046760025.1 Woeseia sp.
AACTACTGCAGTCGCGGATCAATAGCCAAGCAATGGCGATCAGCCAAGCAATGGTCGGCACCACACAGACCGTGCTCATCGAGCGACCGTCCAGAAAGGATTCCGCCCGCTATGCCGGACGCACCGAGAATATGCGCTGGGTGAATCTGGACGGCGCCGCCGCCTGCCTGGGGCAATTCGTGGACGTCCTGATTACCGAGGCCTTGCCGAATTCCCTGCGTGGAAGGCTTGTAAACACAAGGGCTGTGGCGTAATTCCCTTAATTGTGAACTTCGGTATTCCATGTCCGATGCCTTCGCGGTAGGCTTGGAAGCGTTGAACTAACCGTTTTGAACAGAGGTCGAATACCCCCACATTGAACACCGTACAAATATCCCAGGACATCGTCCTGGAACCTGCCGATAACAATCGCCTGGCCAATCTTTGCGGCCAGTTCGATGAACACCTGCGGCAAATAGAACGCCGCCTCAACGTCGATATATCCAGCCGAGGAAACTGCTTCAGGGTATCCGGAAATGCCGGCGCTACCCGGATCGGCACGGACGTGATTCGCTCACTCTTCCAGCTGACCAGTAGCGAGCGACTGGATCGCGAGCGCGTGCATATGTGCCTGCAGGAGTCAGTGATGAAAGAAGGCGAGCATGCCGACGTGCAGGCCGAACCGCATTCATCCGACGATGCGAGCGATCGTTTCGAAATCCAGACGAGGCTCAAGCTCGTGCGCGCAAGAGGGGCAAACCAACGCGCATATTTCACGAATATTCGCGACAACGATCTCGCTTTCGGGATCGGCCCGGCCGGCACGGGCAAGACCTATCTGGCGGTTGCCTGCGCGATCGATGCGCTCGATGCCGGACTGGTCAGACGAATCGTCCTCGTGCGGCCTGCGGTCGAAGCGGGGGAGAGTCTCGGGTTTCTGCCGGGAGATATGTCGCAAAAAGTCGATCCGTATTTGCGACCGATGTATGACGCGCTGTTCGATATGCTGGGCCCCGAACAGGTCGCCCGGTTGATCGAACGAAACGTCATCGAAATTGCGCCGCTCGCCTTCATGCGTGGACGTTCGCTCAACGAGTCCTTCGTGATACTCGACGAAGCGCAGAATACCAGTGTCGCTCAGATGAAAATGTTTCTGACTCGGATAGGATTCGGATCCCATGCCGTGGTAACGGGCGATATCACGCAAATCGATCTGCCGGCCGGACAACAGTCCGGCCTGAAGAACGCCGTGAAAATCCTCAGCGATGTCGATGGTGTCGCATTTACGTTTTTTACACCGAACGATGTCGTCCGGCACGAGCTGGTACAGCGCATAGTCGAGGCATACGAGGTCGACGGCAACGGTGGATCAAAGAAATAGCGGGGATGAAACTATCCGTTGATCTGCAGGTTGCATGTCCGGTCGACAGCGTTCCACCGGAGTCCGAGCTCAGTTCCTGGCTGGCGCAGGCTTATCTCGTGGGCGGCGGGAATACGAAGAGACAATGTGAGGTAGCGGTCAGAATCGTAGACGAAAACGAGAGCCGCGAGTTGAACAGGCGGTATCGACAGCGGGACAAGGCGACAAACGTGCTTGCGTTCCCCGCGGACGTCAGCGGCTTGCCGAAGAGTCAGGTTCGCCCGCTCGGCGATCTCGTAATTTGCGGGCCACTGGTCGAGAAGGAGGCGAAGGACCAGGGTAAGAGCCCGGCCGGCCACTGGGGCCACCTGCTGGTGCACGGCATGCTGCACCTGATGGGATATGTCCATCGGAGTTCGGGCCAGGCGGCCGAGATGGAAGCGGTGGAGAAGCGAATTCTGGCGGATCGCGGGTATGGGGACCCGTACCGGGTCGGCTGATCCCGAACTGCTACAATGTTGAACCAGGGTATGACACATCGATGAACGACAAACCGCCAAGTATAAGCGGCACAGGGGCAACCGGCGTATTCAAGCGCGTATTCCGCGCAATCAAAGGTGAGCCCTGGAGCCGCGAAGAAATTCACGATTTACTACAACAGGCCGAGAGTGTTTTCGAGCCGGAAGAGCAGGAGATGCTTACCGGCGTATTCGAGGTGGCCGAAACCCATGTTCGCGAGGTGATGGTGCCACGCTCCCAGATGGTCGTTATCGAGCGTGACCAGTGTTTCGACGACATGCTCGAGCTAATCATTCGGTCGGGTCACTCACGATTCCCGGTGATCGGCGAAGACAGGGACGACGTACTTGGCATACTGCTTGCCAAGGATCTGTTGCGCTTTTACGGTGATGCGGACGTGGGTGGACCACAAATCGAAAAACTTCTGCGTCCGGCGTCCGTCATTCCGGAGTCAAAACGCCTGAATGCTCTACTCAAGGAATTTCGGGACAGCCACAATCATATGGCGATTGTCGTCGATGAGTACGGCGGTGTGTCGGGCCTCTTGACCATAGAAGACGTGCTCGAGGAAATCGTTGGTGAAATCGACGATGAACACGACCAGGAGGAAGCGGTATTCATTCAAAAGGATGCCGAGAGGGACGGACGCCCATGCTACACGGTGCGGGCGCTGACACGGATCGAGGATTTCAACGAGTACTTCGAGTGCGAACTCACCGATGACGAATACGACACCATCGGGGGTCTCGTCTTGCGCGAGCTTGGACGCCTGCCCCGCCGCGGAGAGCGCCTGCATTTCAATGGGTTCGATTTTCGGGTCACCAAGGCGGATCGCAGGCGAATCGACACCCTGCAGGTACAGCGTGACAGAAGAGAAGCTGCGACCGGCTGATCCGGTCCGGCAGTTCCTGCGGGCCAGGCCACGTGCCGGCCAATTCGTCTTCCTGATTTTCGGCGTCCTGCTCACGCTGACATTCGCACCTTTCGGTTATTACCTGCTCATGCCGGTACTGCTCCTGCCGGCGCTTTTTGCCTGCTTGTATTCGCCGCCACGTGTGGCCGCAAAACTGACCTTCTGGTACGGCACGGGACTGTTTCTGAGCGGCACGTACTGGCTTTACGTTTCCATACACGTATTCGGAGAGGCGCCTCTCTGGGTCGCCATCGTCATCATGCTGTGCCTCGTTCTTATCATGGCAGGTTATTGCTCGGTGGCCGGCTGGACGATTTCGCGCCTGAGCCAGGGCAATCCACGGAAAATACTGGTGGTCGCGCCGGCTGCATGGGTGGGCATCGAGTGGCTACGAGGCTGGTTCCTCAGCGGCTTTCCGTGGCTTGCGGTCGGCTACAGTCAGGTCGATTCACCCCTGTCCGGCTGGGTGCCGCTGATCGGCGTTTACGGTGCCTCCGCGCTCACAGTGCTGAGTGCGGCCGCGCTGCTGGTCGCGATCGTCGAAAACGGGCGACAACGCTGGCTGTCGGCATGCATCGTCGTATTGCCCTGGATGATCGGTGCCACACTTCAACCCGTTCAGTGGACCGATGCGGCAGGCCGCTCGCTCCGTACCACGATCGTGCAGGGCGGCATTTCTCAGGATCGAAAATGGCTGCCCGAACAGTTTCAGCCTACGCTCGACTTATATCGCGGTGCAACGCTCGAGCATGGCGACAGCGACCTCGTCGTCTGGCCCGAGGTTGCCATACCGTCGGCAATTGATCGGGTCGAGAGCTATATCGGCGAGTTGCAGTCCGATGTCCGGGCAAAGCCGAAGACGCTGCTGTTCGGTATCCTCGAACGGAATCTCGAGTCACAAAAAGTTTACAACAGCGTCGTCAAGCTCGATGGCCGGAGTCGACAGACGTATCGGAAACGCCACCTCGTGCCGTTCGGCGAATATTTCCCGGTGCCGGACTTCGTCCGGAACTGGATGCGTCTGATGAGCCTGCCGACCAGCGACATGAGCGCCGGCGATGATGAACAGCCATTGCTCGAATCCCTGAATGGCGACAGATTTGCGGTGGCCATCTGTTACGAAGATGCCTACGGTGCCGAGCAGCTGTATGCGCTCCCCGGGGCGAGTGTGCTGATCAACGTCAGCAACGATGCCTGGTTCGGTGATTCGATCGCGCCGCACCAGCATCTGCAGATCGCCCGCATGCGGGCACTCGAAGCGGGTCGCTTTGTCGTTCGGGCAACCAATAACGGCGTGAGTGCTTTCATCGGGCCGAAAGGTGAATTGCTAGATACGGCTCCGCAGTTTCTGAAGGCCACTATGACGATGGATGTTATCCCGCACACGGGGGCAACGCCGTATGTGCGAACCGGTAACTGGCCCGTCATCTCGCTGCTCGTTCTGATCCTCGCCTGGCACGCAGGGAGGACGATCCAGCTGCGAATCTGACGATACCAATGTATCCTCCCCGGAATGGATGCCAGCTACAAACCCGAGATCATCGAACAGAGTGCCCGCGAATTCTGGGCAAAAGAGCGCACGTTCGAAGTCGGTGAGGATCCGGATAAAGACAAGTTCTATTGTCTGACGATGTTTCCCTATCCGAGCGGAAAGTTGCACATGGGTCATGTACGCGTACTGACGATCAGCGATGTCATTGCCCGGTATCAACGCATGCAGGGCAGGCACGTGATGCAGCCGATGGGCTGGGACGCATTCGGCATGCCCGCCGAAAACGCCGCAATCAAGCGAGGCGTACCGCCGGCAAAATGGACCTACAAGAACATCGACTACATGCGCGGTCAGTTAAAACGACTGGGTTACGGTTACGACTGGACGCGTGAGCTGGCTACCTGCCGGCCGGAATACTATCGCTGGGAACAATGGCTGTTCACGAAGATGTTCGAGAAAGGCCTCGTCTATCGAAAAAACTCGGTCGTGAACTGGGATCCGGTTGATCAGACGGTATTGGCCAACGAGCAGGTGATAGACGGTCGCGGCTGGCGCTCCGACGCACCGGTCGAGCGACGTGAGATTCCGCAGTGGTTTATGAAAATCACGGCCTATGCAGACGAACTTCTGGAAGAGCTCGACAAGCTGCCCGGCTGGCCAGACTCCGTCAAGACTATGCAGCGCAACTGGATCGGCCGTTCGGAAGGCATCGAACTGGCCTTCGACGTCGAGGGCGAAGACGAGCCACTGACCGTATTCACGACGCGACCGGATACCCTGTTTGGAGTCACGTACATGGCCGTCGCGGCCGAGCACCCACTGGCACGAAAAGCAGCTGCCGACAATGCCGAGATCGCCGCATTCATCGAGGAGTGTATACGGACGCAGGCTGCGGAGGCGACGCTGGAGACGATGGACAAAAAAGGCATGCCGCTCGGCATATCCGCCATCCATCCGATCAACGGCGAACCTGTTCCGCTCTGGGTAGCCAATTTCGTCTTGATGAGCTACGGGACCGGCGCGGTCATGGCGGTCCCGGGGCACGACGAGCGTGACTGGGAATTTGCCGATAGACACGGGCTGCCGATCGCACAAGTGATTGCGCCGTCCGACGGGTCATCGATCGATATCACGGAAGGTGCCTATGTCGAGTACGGCATCGTCGTCAATTCCGGAGCATATGACGGACTAGATTACCAACAGGCCTTCGATGCAATTGCCGAACGGTTCGAAAAAGAGGGCCGCGGAAGGCGCACTGTCAACTACCGACTGCGCGACTGGGGCGTATCGCGCCAACGCTACTGGGGCGCGCCGATTCCGATCATCTATTGCGATGACTGTGATGCAGTGCCGGTTCCTGAAAATCAGCTGCCGGTCGTGTTGCCGGAAGACGTCGAGTTTACCGGTTATGGATCCCCGCTGAAGGAAATGCCCGAGTTCTTCGAGGCCGACTGCCCGAAATGCGGCAAGCCCGCGCACCGGGAGACGGACACATTCGATACATTCGTCGAGTCTTCCTGGTATTTCGCGCGTTATGCCTGCCCGGACAGCCACGCCGACATGTTCGATGAGCGCGAGCGTTACTGGATGCCTGTCGACCAATACACCGGAGGCATCGAGCACGCGATTCTACACTTGTTGTACTCGCGCTTTTTCCAGAAGGTCATGCGCGATTTCGGCCTGTCGGCGGCTGGCGAGCCATTCACGAATCTGCTGACTCAGGGCATGGTGCTCAAGGACGGCGCGAAAATGTCGAAGGCGAAGGGCAATACTGTTGATCCGCAGGAACTGATCGACCGGTATGGAGCCGATACGGTTCGACTATTCATGATGTCGACCGCGCCGCCGGAGATGGCGCTGGAATGGTCGGATGACGGCGTCCAGGGCGCATTTCGATTCCTCAAGCGCTTGTGGAAAGCAGTGTATGCACACGTGTCGGCGGGTGAGGTAACAGCACCCGACCCGGCATCGCTGGATGACAAGCAGCGCGAACTTCGTCGCAAGACGCACCAGACTATCCAGAAGATAAGCGACGACATTGGCCGACGCTACAAATTCAATACCGCCGTTGCTGCTGCGATGGAGCTTCTCAACGCGGTCAAGCGTTTCGATTCATCCGATGCGGGGCGCTCCGTGGTTCAGGAGGCGCTGGATGCGATCGTGCTGGTGCTCTCGCCCGTTGTGCCACACCTATGCCACGAGCTCTGGCACGCGCTCGGTCATTCAGGCGCGCCGGTCAACGAGCACTGGCCGCAATATGACGAGTCTGCGCTCGCCCAGGACATGGTCGAGATCGTCGTACAGGTCAACGGCAAGTTGCGCGGCCGGATATCGGTGGCCGTCGACGCCGATCCCGATGCGATTTCCGAAAAGGCACTCTCCGACGAAAACGTCAAACGCTTCGTCGCCGACAAGCGTGTTCGCAAGACGATTGTTGTGCCCGGCCGCCTGGTAAATGTTGTCGTTTGAGAAAATCGCGGTTTGTCTGCTCGGCCTGCTCCTGGTCGGCTGCGGATTCCAGCTGCGCACGGCTCCTCCCGTGCCGGCCGAGATGTCACGCACCTATATATCGGCGGACGATCGCTAC
>JBHIDG010000173.1:0-6844 GCA_046760025.1 Woeseia sp.
CCGCCTTCGCGCCGCCGGCTACCGATCGTGACGCACGGGACACGACGGATTCGCCGGCGCCGGTCATTCTCCTGGTGGACTTACCGCCGTTATCGAGCGGGCCAGACAGACGATCTGTCTTCGGTGAAGCCGATATCGGTGTCGGCGCCCGCGGCGGCGGCATTTTGGATACGGGCCTGACCTTGCCCCTGGGTTTCGGTTTTGCCCTGGCTTTCGGCTTTTTCGCCGGGGCGGCCTTCGCGGGCGCCGGTCCGGCAGCGGCGCGTTTGGCCGCGCCTTTCGATTTGCCCTTGAATGCGCCGTCCGACGCTTCGAGGTGGTACTTGATCGATGCTTCAATCGCGAGCCGCGCACGACCGGGCGAAACGGGTTTCAAAAGGAATCGGTATACCTGCCCGCGATTGATCAGGTCCATCAGCAATTCGCCGTCGTCGCGGCGTCCGGCCACTACTGCAACGAGCCGCGGCACGAAGGCGCGCAGGCGTTGCGTGAGGATTTCAATGTTCGAGCCGACCATTGCCGCGTCGGTAACGAGGACACCAATCTTGTGTCCCTTAACGATTGCTTCGGCCTGTGTCGGTGTGCTCGCATGGTGCACGTTGTGAAGTCCGCGTGCCGAATCCCTGATGGTCACGAGGAACTCTTCATCCTTTGTAAGAACGAGAACGTCCACCTGTTTTCCACCGACGTTCGGGATGACGGGCACCTTCTCTGGCTTCAGCGCCGGCATCCTACCGGTGCCATCGCTTATGATGGTTGTGCCGTTCTCGGACGTTTCCATGACTATGTGTTCGGCAATGGGCTCATCCGGATTCGCGGCCTGATCGTTTGCAGATTCGGACAGGGCGAGCAGTCGGACGCGTCGCGTCGCATTATCGATGAGCCCACGCAGTTCATCGGGTTTAATGGAACCGCGAACGATTTGAAAGACTTCCTGATCACCGACGAGTGCTTCGAGTCCGTCATCGCTGTCAGTGCCGGCCAGCAGAATACCAATCGTATCGGGTGAACGTTTCTTTGCTTCGCGAAGTGCTTCGAGACCGCTCATGCCTGGCAGGTCTTGGGCAGATACGATTATGTGAATCGGAGTTTCACCCAGCGTGTTTAGCGCTTCTGTACCACTTGTCGCAAGATGAACGGCGTATCGATCGTTAATTCCGGCGCTCAATACATCAAGCGTTCTCTGTTTACTATGTAACAGTAGAACTTGAGTTTTGAATTTTTCCAGCGCCACGTACGTCCTCCCTGGCGGCTTATGTTTAAATGCGGGCAAAGGTCTTGCGACCGCTAAGTATAGCCTTCAGGAGATTAGGAAACGTTGCAGATGTCCGACAGGATGCCGAATCTGTGACGGGCTGCACAGTCGATACGCTGGCGATGTCACGTTTGGTCTATGCCGCGCAATCGACGGTCTAAGCAGAAACGGTCTAAATAGTATCCATCGACCGCGTTGTTGCGTCCACTGGCCTCGCAGGTGCGGCTATGCGCGAGGGACAGCGCGAGATTCGCACCAGCGGGATGCGATTTTCTAGGCGGCCTGCCCCCTATATTTTATCTCGTCGGAGAGTTCGGCAATGGCGTCGACCACAGGCACAACTGTTTGCTTTTTCGAGCCAAGCCTGCGCACGGCGACGGTTTGTTCGTCCACTTCACGCTGCCCGACGGCCATCAGCACGGGCACCTTTGCGACGCTGTGTTCACGGACTTTGTAGGAAATCTTCTCGTTTCTGAGATCGGCCTCCGCCATGATGCCGGCATTTCGAAGTCTGGAGACGACGTCCAGGGCATAGGCATCGGCATCCGACGTGATCGTGAGCACCTTCGCTTGTGTCGGTGCAAGCCAGAGCGGTAGATGGCCGGCGTGATGCTCCAGCAGTATGCCGATGAATCGTTCCAGCGAACCGAATATTGCACGGTGCAACATGACCGGTGTGTGTTTCTGACCGTCCTCGCCGACGTAGCTAGCACCCAGTCGGGCGGGCATATTCAGATCGACCTGATGTGTTCCGCATTGCCAGTCGCGACCGATGGCGTCGCGCAGAACGAACTCCAGCTTGGGGCCGTAAAACGCACCCTCTCCCGGGTTGTATCGGTATTTCAACCCGGATGAATGAAGCGCCTGTTTCAAAGCCGCCTCGGCCTGGTCCCAGACCGGATCGTCGCCCACGCGATTGACAGGCCGGTCGGCAAACTTGATTACGACATCATCGAAGCCGAAGTCGCGATAGATGCTTAAGATCAGGTCGCATACCGAAATGGTTTCTGCCGTGATCTGGTCCGCCGTGCAGAAAATGTGTGCGTCGTCCTGGGTAAAAGCGCGTACGCGCATCATGCCATGCAGCGCACCCGACGGTTCGTACCGATGGCACTTTCCGAACTCGGCCAATCGGTAGGGCAGATCCCGATAGCTCTTGATGCCTTGATTGAAAATTTGCACGTGCCCTGGACAGTTCATCGGTTTGATCGCGTAGCTGCGCCCGTTCTCCATGTCGCACGAATACATCTGCTGAGCGAAGGTTTCCCAGTGGCCGGATGCTTCCCACAGCGAACGGTCCATCAGATCGGGCGCACTGACTTCCTGGTAGCCGGCCGCCGTCTGGCGGCGGCGCATATAGGCGATCAGATTCTGGAACAGGCCCCAGCCCTTGGGGTGCCAGAATACGGCCCCGGGCGCTTCCTCCTGGAAATGGAAAAGGTCCATTGTCCTGCCGAGCCGGCGGTGGTCGCGCTTGTCGGCCTCTTCGAGCTGCGTCAAGTGTGTTCGCAGCTGCTTCTCGTTCGCCCAGGCGGTGCCGTATATGCGCTGCAGCATGGCGTTGCGGGAATCACCACGCCAATAGGCCCCCGATACTCTCGTCAGACGAAAGGCTTTGCCCAATCGTCCGGTACTCGGCAAATGTGGGCCGCGACACAGGTCGATGAATTCACCCTGGCGGTACAGCGTAATCGTTTGATCCTCGGGAATATCTTCGATTATCTGCGCTTTGTACTCCTCGCCCATGGCGCGGAACAACTCGATAGCCTTACTGCGCTCCCAGACTTCGCGCCGAATCTCTTCGTCACGATCGATTATTTCCTTCATGCGCTCTTCGATCATTTCAAGATCTTCTGGAGTAAACGGATCGTCCCGCGCGAAGTCGTAGTAAAAACCATTTTCGATCGCCGGACCGATGGTCACCTGGGTTTCCGGCCATAACTCCTTGACCGCCTCGGCCAGAACGTGTGCAGCGTCATGACGCAGGAGCTCCAGCCCTTCTGGCGTGTCCCTGGTTATGATTTCGACCGACGAATCGTCGTTGATGCAACGAGTAAGGTCCCGAAGTTGCCCATCCACGCGGATCGCAACGGCATCGCGTGCCAGGCTCTTGCCGAGCGTTGTGGCAATCTCCAGTCCCGTCACGTCCTGCTCGAATTTCTGTTCGGAGCCGTCCGGCAGCTTGATTTTCGGCATCTTTTGTCTGCTTGCAAATTATCGTGCTTCATGTACGGCGCGCTATTGTACGCGAAATCCCGAAAAATCTTACCCATGGATCAGCGCGCAAAGAGCCCCTTCGGGCTGGCATACGATTCAGCAACCCGGTAGATTATCGCGACGATGGCGACCTCCAATTCATCGAATCGTTTCCCGCCCGCAGGTCACGACCATGACGACTGTGTCGCGAGGGCCGTTGAACTTGCCGAGGGCGTATGCCGCAAGCGGGGGCTGCGCTTTACCAGACTCCGGCGCCGTGTTCTCGAGCTCGTTTGGAACAGTCACAAGCCGGTCGGTGCGTACGAAATACTTAACAGCCTCGAGACCGACGGCAGAAGTGCGGCGCCGCCAACGGTCTATCGTGCGCTCGAGTTTCTCATTGAGGCAGATCTTGTTCACCGTCTCGATTCGATAAATGCTTATATCGGATGCCCGGATCCCGGCAGGTCACATATCGGGCAGTTCCTGATTTGCCGGGAATGTCGATCGGTAGCTGAACTCGACGATGCCGACATCAATCGCATGGTCGAGCAAAAGGTCTCGGATCTCGGTTTTTCGGCAATACACCAGATGTTCGAAATCCAGGGCTTGTGTCAGGACTGTCGGACGGGGAGGTACCCCGGGACGGACCCCACTGAATCCTGATTCAATGCGCTGCCGCGTACGGATCAACCGGGGTCAGATCAATCGGGGTCTGTCCCTACAGGGTCCGGCCCCATTTTTTTCGTACACTTGCGCCGGTCCTGATGCCGGCAAATTCCTTACATGAGCGAACCCAAAGACTTCATTCGCCAGATCATCAGCGACGACGTCGCAAGCGGCAAACATGGCGGACAGGTCGTGACACGGTTTCCGCCGGAGCCGAACGGCTATCTGCACGTCGGTCACGCGAAGTCGATTTGCCTGAACTTTGGTATCGCCTTGGAGTACGACGGCAGGACCTATCTGAGGTTCGACGATACCAATCCCGGCAAGGAGAAAGAGGAATACGTAAGAGCGATCGAAGAGGACGTTCACTGGCTCGGTTTTGAATGGAAAGACATCACCCATGCATCAGACTACTTCGATCAGTTGTATGAATCCGCGGAGAAGCTCATCGAACAAGGCAGGGCCTACGTGGACAGCCTGAGCGCCGAAGAGATCCGCGAGTATCGGGGAACCTTGACCGAGCCGGGGAGAGACAGCCCGACCCGTGACCGCAGTGTTCAGGAAAACATGGAGCTCTTTCGCCGCATGCGCGACGGGGAGTTCGAAGACGGACAACATGTGCTGCGCGCCAGGATCGACATGGCGTCGCCGAATATGAACATGCGGGACCCGACGATTTACCGCATCCGGCACATTCCACATCAGCGGACCGGTGACAAGTGGTGCATCTATCCGATGTACGATTTCGCGCACGGCCTGTCAGACGCTTTCGAAGGCGTGACGCATTCTTTATGCACGCTCGAGTTCGAGGATCATCGTCCGTTGTACGACTGGTTCATCGACGAAGTCGCACCGGCGCATCGCCCGCACCAGTACGAGTTCTCCCGGCTGAATCTCGCCTACACGATCATGAGTAAGCGACGGCTCATTCAGCTCGTGGAAGACGGCATAGTCGCGGGATGGGACGACCCCAGGATGCCGACGCTGGCCGGCATGCGGCGGCGCGGCTATCCCCCGGCAGCCATCAGGGAGTTCTGCCGCAGGGTGGGCGTCACCAAGAAGGAAAACCTGATCGAGATGGCGGCACTCGAGAACTGCATACGCGAAGTTCTCGATCACGAAGCGCCGCGGCGCATGGCTGTCATCAGACCGCTCAAGGTCGTACTGACGAACTATCCCGATGGCCAAACGGAGGAGCTGCCTGCTCTCAACCATCCGAATCGAGACGAACTGGGCAGCCGCGATCTGCCATTCAGCCGCGAGATCTACATCGAGCAGACCGACTTCATGGAGGATGCGCCCAAGAAATTCTTTCGCCTGAAACCCGGCGGGGAAGTCAGGCTTCGATTTGCCTATATCATCCGCTGTGACGAAGTCATCAAGGACAAAGACGGCAACGTCGTCGAACTGCGTTGCACTTACGACCCGGATACGAAGAGCGGTACCGGCAGCAGCGATCGAAAAGTCAAGGGCACGATTCACTGGGTTTCGGTGGACGCTGCAGTCGAGGCTGAGGTCTGCCTGTACGATCGTCTCTTCGACGTACCAGACCCGGCCGCAGCGGGAGAACCACTGGCGCATCTCAATCCAAATTCACTCGAAATCGTCACGGCAAAGCTGGAACCGTCACTGGGCAATGCCGCATTGGATGAATCATTTCAGTTCGAGCGGCTTGGCTATTTCAAGCAAGATCCCGATTCCACGTCGAAAAATCTGATCTTCAACCGCATCGTGACCTTGCGAGACAGCTGGGCCAAGATCGAAAAACAGGCACTTGCCGGCCAGAAGTAATCAGGCGTCGACATTCAGCCGTGGCCATCCGGTCACAGCCACCGATACTCTCGCATCAGCGGCGGCTCTCGCCCCGGAAGCAGTCAGCCGAGTGCTAAGATGGCGAACGAGGAGAATTGACCCATACCCGGCCGGTCGGAAACGCTGATCCGGGGACAAGCGATGAGGCTCAGATCGACAGTTCTTATCTTGGTTACCGTTGTTCTTTTTGGGATTGTCGCGGCGAATCTCGCGCAAACTGTTACCGACGGTGATCGCGACAATCCCGTTGCTAAGGCAAAAGCAGAGATACGCGCCATCGGGAGTGCGCTAAAGCTGTATCGATTGGATAACATGCGTTTTGCGTCAACCGAGCAAGGGCTTATTGCTCTGGCACACCGACCCAATGACCCTCACCTCACGACGTGGCCGGAAGGCGGATACTTAGCCCGTTTGCCCAAGGATCCGTGGGGGCGCGATTATCACTACGCGAATCCAGGCCGCTACGGAGAGATTGATATCTTCACTCTTGGACGAGATGGGCGCGTCGGCGGGGAAGGGTTGGATGCCACAATCGGCAACTGGAACTTATAGAACTAGCGGCCGCAAGCGGAAGTTCGGATGTTAATCTGATGGGCGACTGCTGTTGGCCGAGGCTGTGTGAAAACGCAGTGATCATTATAATGCGCAGGTCTCAGTGTCGCGGTGAACCAGATGAAGCGTTTCATTGAAGGTGAGAACCGATCCCAGAGCACACTATTCCCCGAGCATCTTGATGATTACATTGCAGAAGACAATGCGGTGCGGGTGATCGATGCATTCGTCAACAAGCTGGATTTACAGGATCTGGGCTTTAAGCGAGCGGAACCGAGCGCCACGGGCCGGCCAGGCTATCAGCCGGCGACCCTGCTGAAGATCTATGTGTACGGTTATCTGAACCGGATTCAGTCGAGC
>JBHIDG010000174.1:0-6841 GCA_046760025.1 Woeseia sp.
GCGGGCATGGCCGCCGCATCGACGTACACCCGGGCGGTCGCCATGCTGTCGTCGGGTGAGCGGTCACAGCCGAGCACCGCAATCGACAGCAAGCCAAGGGCAAGAATTCGTTTCAGCGAACTGATCATTAGCATGTGGAGAGTTCCGTTTCTTATGGACGGCGAGGACGGCAATGCTGCATTGTCCGTTAGTTGGCGACGGAAGTCACATCAGCGACGGTCGGCAGCATCATAGTGACGACTGTCCGGGTTGAGGGTCTTCACCCAGTAGCTGAAGGATGCTCCCGGCCAGATCGACGTGTTCTTGCCGTCTTCCGTCTGGTACCAGCTCTTGCAGCCCGACTGCCACACCGATGTCTCCAGGACCTTCTGAAGTTCGCGGTTGTATTGCGACTGAATTTCGGCCTTCACATCGACGGCACGAACACCCCGCCTGGACATCTGCTGAAGCATTTTGATCGTGTAGCGTATCTGGGACTCGATCATGAAAATCATAGAGTTGTGGCCGAGGCCGGTATTCGGACCCACCATTAAAAACAGATTCGGATAGCCGGCCACGCTGATCCCGAGAAACGCCTCGGGACCATGCTGCCAGTCCTCGGAAAGCTCCCGTCCGCCTATGCCGAATATTCGTGTCGGCGCTATCGGATCGGTCGCCTGGAACCCCGTCCCGAGAATTATGGCATCGACTTCGTGTTCCTTGCCGTCGGCATCGACGATGCCGTCGGCCGTAATCTCCCTGATCCCGGTCGTTATCAGATCGAGATTGTCTTTCTGCAGCGCCGGGTAGTAATCACTCGAGATCAGGATTCGTTTGCAACCGATCGTGTAGTCCGGAATCAGTTTATTTCGAAGCCCCTCGTCGGCAACCTGTCTTGCCAAGTGCCTCAAGGCGATTCTCGTGGCACGGCCCATCAATCTCCGATCGATCGTGAAACCAATGCCCCTGACCTCCTGTCTCCAGTAAATGAAATTCCGAAACAGAAATCGGGCGAAAGGGATGTTGCGGTAAAGCCATCGCTCCCACCTGCCTATCGGCCGATCGAGCTTCGGCACAATCCATGGCGGCGTACGCTGGAACAGCAGCAGGGTCTTTACCCGGTCAACGATTCGCGGCACGAACTGTATCGCGCTGGCACCCGTGCCGATCACGGCAACCGTTTTGCCGGCAAGGTCGAAACCATGGTCCCAGCGCGCAGAGTGAAACACGGTTCCCGCGAAGCGCGACAGGCCCCGAATGTCCGGGTAGGCGGGACGGCTCAAGCCCCCCATGCCGGATACCAGCGCCCTGCCCCTGAATAGTCGGCCGTCGGCCGTTGTAATCCTCCAGGTGAGCTCGGCCGCATCGAACACGGCTGTATCGACGTTGCTGCTCAGGCGCAGGTGCTGCTGCAGCCGGTATTTCTGCACGCAGCGTTGCAAATAGGCCCATATTTCGCCTTGTGGCGGAAACATCCTGCTCCAGTCCCCGGACTGCTCGAAGGAAAACGAGTACAGATGCGACGGGATATCGCAGGCGCAGCCCGGGTAATCGTTGTCTCTCCAGGTACCGCCGACCGAATCGGCGCTCTCGAGTATCAGAAAATTGTCGATGCCCGCTTCTTTGAGTTTTATCCCCATCCCGATGCCGGAGAACCCGGCACCGATAACGATTACGTCGTATTCTTCGGGGTGATCCTGATCAACCATAAGCGGACAATACTACCACCGTGAATAATGCGCCGAATCAACGCAAGTACGACATCATCGTATGGGGAGCGTCCGGTTTCACCGGCAGGCTCGTGACGGAGTACCTGCTCGGCAAATACGGGGCACACGGCAATCTGCGGTGGGCCATCGCGGGACGAGACCGGTCGAAACTGCAAGAAATCTGCTCCGACCTGCCCGTTATCATCGCAGACTCGTTCGACAAACAGGCGATGCACCGGCTTGCGGCAGACACCAGCGTCGTACTTACCACGGTGGGTCCGTATGCCAGATACGGCTCCGCTCTGGTCGAAGCCTGCGTGGCCAATGGCACGCATTACTGTGATCTTGCCGGTGAAGTCCAGTGGATGCGCCGGATGATCGACCGGTTTCAGCAGGACGCCGAAAAAAGCGGAGCGCGAATCGTTCATAGCTGTGGCTTCGATTCGATTCCCTCCGACATCGGAGTCTGGCTGCTGCAGCAGCAGGCGACAGAGCGTCACGGTGGACCCTGCGCGGAAATCAAGTTGTTGGTCAAGGCGATGAAGGGCGGTGCAAGCGGCGGAACATTCGCCAGCATGATGAACGCGGTCGAGGAAAGCCGGCGCGACCGTGATGTCGCGAGGATCCTCAGGGACCCGTACGCGCTGAATCCCGAAGGGGAACGAAGCGGACCCGACGGCCCGGATCAGGCCGGCGCCGAGTTCGATGACGACACGGGTGCCTGGACGGCACCGTTCATAATGGCCTCCGTCAATACCAGAGTCGTGCGCCGGACCAACGCCTTACTCGATTATGCATATGGCCGCGACTTCAGATACAGCGAGGCAACCCTGACAGGCAAAGGGCCGGGCGGCTGGATGAAGTCGGCATCTATGACTGCCGGGCTGGGCGGATTCATACTTGCCAGCGCGTTCGGGCCGAGCCGGGCCGTTCTGGAAACAATGATTCTGCCCAGGCCCGGCGACGGACCGGGCCGGCAGCGGCGTGAGTCCGGTTTCTTCAACCTTCATCTGGTCGGCAAACTCCCGGACAGCGCCGTGGTTCGTGCCCGGGTTACGGGCGACCGTGATCCCGGCTACGGTTCGACGAGCAGAATGCTCGGAGAAAGCGCCGTCTGCCTGGCGACCGACAAACTTCCGTTGCAAGGTGGATTCTGGACGCCGGCGTCGGCGATGGGCAATCTGTTGTCGAAGCGCCTCGTCGAAAACGCCGGACTCACCTTCAAAATCGAGTGACCTCAGCGGTGTCGGCGCCCTTGCAGGAATCGGAACTTGCCTATGCCCGGCTTCAGCCGGACGACATTCTGAAGGCGATTGATGACCTGGGATTCCATTGTGACGGCCGCCTCTTCCCCCTGAACAGTTATGAAAACCGGGTCTATCGGATCGGCGTCGAGGACGCCGACGCGATCGTTGCCAAGTTTTATCGGCCCGGTCGCTGGAGCGACGATGCCATCGCCGAGGAACATTGTTTTACAGAGGAACTCGCGGAGATAGACATTCCGGTCGTCGCGCCGCTCTGTATCTCGGGCCACACATTGCATCACTGCGGGCCATTTCGGGTTTCCGTATCACCATACCGCGGTGGTCGCGCGCCGGAGCGGGATGATCACACGGTGTTGCTCCAGCTGGGTCGGCTGATTGCACGGATACATCTGCAGGGAGAAACGAAAAGTTTTGCGCACCGGCCCATGATCGACTTAAACACATACGGGCTTGCCTCGCACGACTTCCTGCTCGAACGGGGATTCATTCCCGACGAATTGCAGAATGTGTATACAAGTGTCGCCGGGTACCTGTTTGAAGACATCCAAGCCGCATTCGATCGCGTCCGCGATGCGCGATCCATTCGCCTGCATGCCGACTTTCACCCGGGCAACGTGCTGGTGGACGGCGATCAGTTGCACATCGTCGATCTGGACGACGCCCGGGCCGGGCCGGCGGTTCAGGATCTATGGATGTTCCTTTCAGGCGACCGCGACGAACAAGCGCCACAGTTGGCCAGCTTGCTCGAAGGGTATGAAGAGTTTCGGTCTTTTGACGCCCGCGAGCTACATCTGGTCGAGGCGCTTCGCACATTGCGGATCATGCATTACGCGGCATGGCTGGCCCGACGTTGGCAGGACCCGGCGTTCAAATTGGCATTCCCATGGTTCAACTCACGTCGCTACTGGGACGATCATATTCTTACGCTTCGGGAACAGGCGGGGCTCTTGCAGGAGTCACCGTTGGAGTGGGCCGGCTAGCGGGACGGCAGAGCTAGGCGCCTGGAACCGGTGTCGAATTTATCAATCCACCGCGAGAACGTTCGGTCGCTGAGGTCCATTAGCGGGCCGATCGAACCTTCGGTCTGCGCCATGATCTGATCCGGATCGATCGTGCCGGACAATTCTTCGAGCATCGGCTGATAGCCCGCCCTGTGAAGCCATCGCTCGATGAGTGACTGGTCGACTTCCAGATGAAATTGAAAGCCGTAGGCGCATTCGGCGTAGCGGAATGCCTGGACGTCGCAGGCGTCCGAACACGCCAGCTGAACGGTCCCTGACGGCAGTACTATCGCGTCTTCGTGCCACTGAAATACTTGCTGGCTGGACCCGAAACCCGCCAAAACCGGATCTTCCTGCCCGTCGGCGGTCAGGTGCACGTCATGCCACCCGATTTCCCGTGCATGATCGGGCTTTACGGGCGAACCGAGAGCACGCGCCAGCAATTGTGCACCCAGGCATATGCCGAGAATGGAAACGCCCCTGTCGAGCGCGTCCTGAATCAGCGAAACCTCTGTTGCGAGATTGGGATACTCGTTGACCTGATCGACATTCATGGGCCCGCCGAGAACGATGAGCGCGGAATAACCGTCCAGTGTCGGGACCTGTTGCGGCCCCCTGGCGAAGTTCACGTAGCGAATACGAAAACCCGCGTTCTTGAGTAAGGGATCCAGGGTGCCGAGCGGTTCGAATGGCACATGCTGGAACACGAGGACTTTTGGTCGTGCCATAGAGCTGCTGCGACGAGATTTTGTTCATTGTTCAGGGCTTTGCCAATTATGGCAAAAAAGCTTGCCGAATCCTGAATCAGTAACTTGGCATAGCGAATTCGGCGATTGTTGCACTGCCCCCGAAGCAGGACTAAAGTGATCGTCGACCCTTGGGCCCGATAATCCGTGGAACTCTGGCCATTGGTAGTGCTCTGATATATGGATAACGAGAGGTGCGTCTGTCTGCCCGGGAGCGCGGCAATTTGACTTCGAGTACGCTAAAAGCGGTTTCGCTAGCAGTATTCCTGACTGCGCTGGGCGGCTGTGGGTCACAGGTTGTTATGGATGATCCGTCGATTCCGGATCCTCTTTTCGACAAGATTCCCATCTCGGTCGCCGTCAGGTTTCCGAGCGAATTCGACCATTTCGTGCACGAAGAGCAGGTAATCGGGAAGGAAAGGTGGACGATCGATCTTGGCCAGGCGAATGCCCTGCTATTTACCAAACTCTTTGGCGCCATGTTTAACGACCTGACAGTCATCGACCGCGACGTGGATGCACGCGATATGATTGTCGATGCGCTGATCGAACCGAGTATCGACGCCTTCGAGTTTTCAACGCCGGGCCAGAGCCAGACGCAGGCCTTCGCGGTATGGATCCGATATCGCATCAAAATATTCGACAGCGAGGGTAATCAATTCGCCAATTGGCCGATCAGTGCCTACGGCAAGAGCCAGAGCACGACCATGGGTGGGGATGAGGCCCTGCAGCGTGCCGCGGTACTGGCCATGCGAGACGCCGCGGCATTGATCATCATGCAGATGGACAAAGCTACCGGCATCAGCGGCCTGACGCGCAAGCCGATATCCAATAGCGTCGCCGCAGGCCCGGAACCCCAAGCGCCGGAACCCGCGAGCGAGGAGACCCAGACCGCGGCTTCGGAGGAAGCGACAGATGAATCGAGTTGAGCGTGTCGGATGGCTGCTGCTGGCGGTCGTGTCATCCGTTGCCCTGAATGCCTGTACGACGGCGCGCGTTGAAGATACCAGGCAGACTGCCACTGGAATCCAGGCGGGCGAAGGTGTGGTCATCATGGCGAGGAGCTACCACCTGGGAAACGAGACCGAGCAGAAGTTCATCGATTGCGTCGGATCGGCGCTTGGCCGCGGATCTTCCCGATTGCGCGTGGTACCGAACACCGAATTCGTCGATGCCCTCTTCCCGTGGTTCGAGCCGCGGACGGCACCCGCAGATACCAAGAGTCTGCCGGATCTGTTGGAACGGCCTGGAGTTGCGGAAATGATCGAGAAAACAGGCGTGCGATACGTGATCTGGCTCGACGGCGACACTGAAAGGGTTGCCGGTGGAGGTAGCTTGTCATGCGCAGCAGGACCGGGTGGTGGCGGTTGCTTCGGCTTCGCCTGGTGGCAGAACGATTCAAAATACGAAGCTGCCGTATGGGACCTTACCGCTCTTGAGTCTGCCGGGACGGTTAGTGCGGATGTAAGCGGGACGTCATTCCTCCCCGCCGTCATCATTCCGATTCCGTTGATTGCACGTACCCAGTCGAAAGCCTGCAGGGGTCTGGCCGATCAGCTGAAGTTGTTCATTGTCGCCGAAGACGCCGCCTGATCGGTAGAACCTGTCTCAAAATCCCCTAAAGGCACATTCGCGGCCATGCAGGATTTTGAGACAGGTTCTGGTCTTCAGGGACGACCTCCCCGTACGAAAGTCTTCCGATAGTAGCTCGCATCCAGTTCTTCAATCGTGACGTTCTTACCGGTCGACGGTGCGTGCACGAATCGACGGCTGCCCAGATAGAGTCCCACATGCGATACCTTGCCGTCGATGTTGAAAAACAGTAGATCCCCTACCCGAAGATCAGTCGCTGCAACCGGCCGGAGTGTACGCCACTGATCCCTGGTGGTTCTGGGGATCGACTTGCCCGACCGTGCATAGGCGTAGTGCACGAGTCCGCTGCAGTCGAACCCATTGGGTGTGCTCCCGCCGTAGCGATACGGGACGCCGAGCTGTCTGACTGCCGTGACCGCGGCCTGCTCGCCGACCGTCAGTCGTTTTGCCGGTCTTTCGTGACGCGCGGTGATTTCATGAGACCCGCCGGCTGGCGACCGATCATTTGTACCGTAGCCTTGAGACGCGCACGCACAGAGTACGAGACC
>JBHIDG010000175.1:0-6825 GCA_046760025.1 Woeseia sp.
GACCCATGTGGCCATGGGTCAGGAAGACGCCGTCGAGAGCGTGCGTATCATCCGGCGCCTCGACATGCAGATCGAAGAGCTGCTCCCGCATGTCGGGCGTCGCATCGAAGAGATATTTCGAGGCGTGCTCGTTATCAATCACTGCAACGGAAGACGTCAGACGCTTCAATGCAGGAACTTTCCACGCACGCATGCAATGTGGACGGTAGCAGCTCGCCTGCGGATACCCTGCGTCCTGTGCGACGCCGAGGACGAACAGGTACGGCGCATCGTCAGCCGCAACCGCATGTGCCGTCATGCCGCAGAACGATATCAGTGCAACGATGAAAATCCGGATCATCATGTCGTATTGCCGAAGGCTTCGTAATACCGGATCGTGCCTTCGGCGCCAGAGAGATAATCGTTTGTGAGTTCAATAATCATGAACGTATCATCCGGCACGTCATACTCACACCTGATATTGCTTTCCGATGCAGGCACGAAGCCGAATCTGGGGTAATAGGTCGGGTGACCGAGCACGACGACGGCGCCGGCACCGATATCCTTGCATCGGACAAGGCCTTCGCTGACGAGTTTTGCTCCGATGCCGAGGCTTTGCTCGTCCGGAGAAACTGCCATCGGGCCAAGGCCCATGATCTTCAAATTTTGATTCGAGCTCAACTCGACTGGCGAGAACATGATATGCCCGATAATCCTGCCGTCCTGAACGGCGACCAGTGAGATTACAGGCTCGGCATTATCACGCAGGACATCGACGAGGTCGGCCTCGTCCCGTGTCGGAAAGGCGCTCACGTTTACCGCGTGCACAAACGGCGCATCACCAGCTAGTTCGGCCCTTATCTCGAGCATCAGGGTGTCAACATCTTTGCCTTGCTGAAAATCGCGAGGAATATCCCGCCGAGAATCAGCAGTCCCGATACGACCAGACGTAACGAGAGAGCCTCCGACATTAACAGAATACCGCCGGCCGCGGGCGAGCTCAGGGACGGAGACGGCGACGACCAAAGCGACGCTACGCACGAACTTGCAGGTCGTGCCCGCTTCATCTAACCGGATCGAAACGAGGAAGGAAAGAACGCCGACCAGAATGACGATTTGAGGAGATCAGGATTGTTATGCATCAGACTATCCGGGTCGGCGAGCAAACGGTTAAATCGCAGGCCCGCTCGAAACATTTTTGCAGCAGCAAACGCAAACAACAATGCGAGAATGAGTTCGGCCAGGAGCTGCAGAACGCCGACCTCGTCCATGTGCAGGAATCCAAAAATCACCTCGACAACAAATAGAAGTGACACGGCTACAAAAACGGCGAACAACGCCCAGGCAATCGTCCGGCTGCGTTGCACAGCCTGCTGGCGTCTGATTGCTCTGTTCAGAATCTTCATGCCGAATGCAGGGCAATCCGGTTGCCTTCACTGTCGATTACTATCGCTCGGTGGCCAAACTCGCCGATTGCGTGCGGTGCCTCATTCACGGAGCCACCAAATTTTTCGGCGGCGGATACAGCGTCTTCCAGTCGCCCGTCGACATTGAAATAGAGCAAAACGCCCTGATCGGACGGTTGCACGTCTTCGCTACAGAAAACACAGCCGGACACGGCGCCGTCATCCGAAGTGATTACACCGACGCCCGGATAACTTTCGCTCACGTCTGCGTCGAGCACGCTCGAATAAAACTTCATGGCTCGCTCGAGATCCAAGGCAGGCAGGTCGAACCACACAATCCGATTAAACACGTCACCCCCCTCTTACTGATTCCGCTCGGCGAGCGCTGCCTGGATGCGTCCGGCCAGCTCCCTGGCTTCCCGGGCAACTCTCGCCGTATCGATGGTCAGTATCCGCTTGTCGCGCATCAACACCTTGCCGTCGACGATGACGGTTGCGACATCCTGTTCATCGGCGACGTAAACGAGATTCGATATAACATCGTAAGTCGGCACGAAGTGAACGTCGTCTAGAGAGACCTGAATGAGGTCGGCCTTCATGCCGATTGCCAGCGTGCCGATCTGGTCGCCAAGACCGATAGCCTCTGCGCCGCCGCGGGTAGCCATTGCGAGCACGGTCGGCGCCGACAGTACCTCCGGATCCATGCGGTCGACTTTTTGCAGGAATGCTGCAAGACGCATCTCCTCCCACATGTCGAGGTCGTTGTTGCTTGCCGCCCCGTCGGTGCCCAGACCCACACGTACGCCGGCACGCAGCATCTCGGTAACCGGGGAGATACCGGAAGCGATCTTCATGTTGGATGTCGGGTTATGAATCACGCCCACTCTGCGTTCCGCAAGTATCGGTATCTCGGTCTCCGTCGGCCAGACGACGTGCGCGGCAATAGTCGGGCCATCAAAAAAGCCGATGGATTCGAAGAACTCTATCGACGTCATACCGAAGTTGTCCTTGGAGTACTGAACCTCGAATGGCGATTCGGACATATGGATACTAATTGATACTCCGGCGTCGTTCGCCGCCGCCCTCGTATCCTTGAGTTGTGCTGCGGTCAATGTGTAATTGGCATGCGGTCCGAAGATGGGGATGATGCGACTGTTCCTGTCTTTCCAGCGGCCGATGAATTCGAGACCCTTTTTTATCGAGTCACTTGCGTTTTCGGCGTCCGGGCTCCGCTGGTCGATGACGGTCGCCGAAACCATGGCACGCAGGCCGCAGGACTCGACAACTTCTGCGATAATGTCGGGGAAGTAGTACATATCGACAAACGTCGTGGTACCGCCGCGAATCATCTCCCAGCATGCGAGTTCTGTGCCGATACGAACGAACTCCGCATCGACAAATTCGACCTCCGCCGGGAAAATATAGTTGTTCAACCAATCCATCAGCGTCAGGTCGTCTGCCACACCGCGTAACAGACTCATCGCGGCGTGTGAATGTCCGTTGATCAGCCCCGGCATAACGATCCGGTTCTCGCCGGTCAGATTCTGGGTTGCCGTGTATTTCTCGATGATGTCGGCAGCGGATCCGAGAGACACGATCACGCCGTCTTTTATCGCGACCGCCCCGTTTTCGATCGCCGCCGGATCCTCATCCATCGTAACGACGTAGTCGCCCTGGACGATAAGGTCGAGATTTGCCGCGCTGGAACCGGAGGCTGAATTGAAAGGCGGCTCTTCCGGTGTGCATGCGCCGGGCACGGCGGAAATCAGCATACATATGAGAGTGCGGACCGGCGAACGTGACCTCTTGTTCTTTTTCATTTGCTGTCCTCGGGTCGTCGTGTAGACATTCTACCCCGCTGGAGTCCACGAAAGTCCGGATAGCGCAGACTGCTCCGAATCGTCGCCATGATACCGGACGCACCGATATAATTGTATGGATTACAAGGAGATACTGAGGACAGCGCAAATTCGGCCGGCCTGCATGGGAGGAAAAAAAGCGGGCAACCTCAGTCGCCCGCTTAATGCCGATTCTCGGCGATGACAATTACAGGCCGAAGTTATTGACGTAGCGGATCCCGAACTCGCTGGCGTCGTTACTCAGAATGCTCAAGATGTAGTCAACGACGTTGAGCCTGGCGTTGACGTAGCGTTCATCTGTAATGTTCCTGCCGTAAAGGCCTACTGTCCATTTTTCATCCGGAGACTCATAGCTGAAATCGAAATTGATCAGGCTGCGACTGCCAATCGCCGTAAATCTGCCCGGGTCAGCGCTGGGCTCGCCAAACATGTCATCCCTGAAGGACCAGTCCGCCCGAAGCGTGACCGAGCCGCCACCGCCGGTTTGAAAGGTGTATTCGGGGCTGAGCGATACGGTCAGATCCGGCGTAAGCGGTGCAACCGCCTCAGGATCATTGACGTCTACGTCGATGTAACCAAGCGTCGCGTGAACATAAAAGGCATCGCTGACCGCCCACGAGCTTTCCCACTCGATTCCAACGGACTCTTGATCAACGATGATGTTTCTCGTGTCGAATCCACCAACTGCGGTTGTGCTGACCTGATACGGCAGGTCAGAATAATCGGTGAAGAATACGGCGACACTCATCTGCAAATTATCGAATGGCTGCCCCTTGAGACCGGCTTCGTAATTGATAGCAGTGATGTTGTCATTTGCAACGAAACAGTTCGGCCGGCTTACGTTACCGGGCTGAGAGAAGTCCAGGGAGCCGAACAGGCAAAACGGCCGCGGCGGGTACTGCCCCGATTGATACCCACTCTGGACGCTGCCATAAGTCGTCAACCGGTCTGCCAGATCATAGGACAGAGACACATCCCAGCTTACTTCAGACCAGTCACGGCTTCCGGATTCCTCGATAAGGCTGGAGTTTATATTGGTCCTGGCAGTCTTTTCGTCTTTTGTATAACGGACGCCGCCTGAAATTCGCAGATCATCAGATACGCTGTAGCCAACATTTCCGTAGACCGCAAAACTCTCGACATCCTGCGCAAGCAAAAAGTCGCCAGGGCCGCCCAGGAATGTATATGGATCCTGGATATTCGCGCCATCTTCCTCAAAATGGTAGACGCCGCCCACAAAATCCCAGCTGCCGTAATCTCCGTTAAGCTGCAACTCTATAGAAGTCTGGTCGGCGGAGCCGACTTCGGGGAATGACAGAAAGTCGTCCACAAAACTGTCATCATCCAAACCGCTCTCGTATTCTGAGTGGCGATCGCTGATAATGAGCTTGGCGTTCAAAGTGTCAGACACCGTATAGTCAGCCGTAAGCGACAACCCGTAAGCTTTGTTTGTTACCCTGGTCTGATCGACCTCGCCGGTATTGTTGTCATACGGATCTGCGGATACATCCGAGTTCCTGTAACCGGCCTGATACACCGCGCCGTTTGGCACTTCGTCGATCAGCGTTGTGTATGGTCGCAATCCGTTATCGCCGTCGTTGCCGTCCGCAGTAAACAGCAAAGATAAGCGGTCGTTCGGAGTCCAATTGAGCGCCACCCGGGCCGATATATCCTGCAACTCGCCAACGTCAGCCTCGGCGTTGGGAAGATTCAGAAACTTGCCAATGCCGTCGCGACGCTGGAAAGCACCGGACACGATCACCGCAACGTCATCGGAGATCTCGATATTGCTGTAGAAGTCCGCATTTACCCGCCCTCGGCTGCCGACCTGTAGGCCGATGCGTCCGCCTTCTTCTGCTCCCGGCTTGAGTGTGATGATATTGATTGCGCCGCCTATGGAGTTACGGCCATACAACGTTCCCTGAGGGCCTCTCAGGACTTCTATCCGCTCAATGTTGGACAGGCTCCAGTTCTGACCGACCTGTCGTCCCAGGTAAACGCCGTCTACATATACGCTTACACCCGGATCGGTCGTAATTAGGTGGTCCTGGAGCCCAATACCCCGAATAAACGGATTTGTGGATGCTGTATGGCCGGCGGAAAAACCGGTCACGTTCAGGTTAGGTACAAACTTGCCCACGTCGGTCAAATCGGTAATGCCCTGCTTTTCGATAATCGCCGCAGAGAATGCGCTCATCGCAACGGGGACTTCATAAATGCTCTTCTCGCGTTTGGTAGCGGTTACCGTAATTTCTTCAAATAACGAATCGTCATCGTCACTTTGTGCAAATGCGAACTGAGGTGCGCTGAGTCCGGTAATAGCTACGGCCAGCACGGCATGCTTTAGAGTTCTTGTGATCATTTGTATTCCCCCATGAAACCTGTTGATTCCCAGCCTGGTTTCAAAGGTTGAACTTGTTGTCATTTGGCTGATATTGACAGGTACGCACAGTGTGCATCAGCCGTGGCGGATCGTCAATCTGCCGGTGTAGACGGGCTATTCGGGTAACAGATGCTGACTAAGAAACTGTACGGTAGCGTCTACTACGCGATCTGCAATTGCATGATCTCCGCTGTAAAAACCGAGGCCGTGATCAGCATTGGCTATTACGATGTGGCTGATTCCGGCGCTCGTGACTGCCGCAGCGACGACCGACTGGCAGACGACTGGTGAAACCACCTCATCGCGTTCGCCGCATAGCACCAGTAGCGGTCCCTCGAATTCCCGAATCGCGTCGAGCGGCCGGAGCTTTTCCAGATCGGCAAACCACCGCTCACTAAGCCGCTGCCGCTGGCCCCAGGGAGTCGTAAATGTTGCGAATCCATTCCGGGCGGCCACCGCCTTCATGCGATCGTACGAAGGCCTGCCGCCCAGGAATTCGAGGAGGCTTTGCTCCCCGTTAGTGCCCGCCGGCGCCCAGGCCGTCATGACTGAATATCTGTCACCCTGTGCCGATGCCAGCATCGCAAGGCGGCCGCCCATGCTGTAACCCAGCAGGCCAATTCGGTCCGGATCTACATTGGATTGGCGCTGGGCGAATTTTCGCGATGCTCGAACGTCCATCAACATATTCGTCAGATTGTTTCGCGTGAATGGCTCCGAACTGTCACCGCAGCCTGAAAAATCCATTCTTATGGAGGCGATGCCTCTTGCCGCCAATTTTTCGGCTACGTCGGTGAACCCGCCTGCCTCATCTCTGGTACCACCATGGCCATGCGCCATTACCACGAGCGGAAATTTGCCCATCTCGTCGGAGGCGGGGCGGACATATGTCGCCGGGATGCGCACGCCCCTCGATACGATCTTCGTCTCGATCGATTCAATTTGATAGGTATGTAGTCGCTGATTTTCCGATGTCTGACAGCCGGCCAGAAGCAGCGCCGGCAGAGACAAAACAAAACCGCAGAGGGCTATTCTTTTCATGGCGTGATTCGATAGAACGCGGGAGAATTATTGCACACGGCAATGGATTCCGATATTAATGCTCCCTGTCCGGACCATCCATGAATACGTTTTATGAATCTGACTTCACGGTATCGTAACGCTTTGCCGTCGTATGCCGCACCGGAGGGCGGGCGAT
>JBHIDG010000176.1:0-6805 GCA_046760025.1 Woeseia sp.
GACGGCCGGTCCGAGTGAAGTGAGGGGGGAGAAAGAACTCGAGGCCGAACCATCTGGGCCGCCCGAGACGCCAGCGCCACACATTGCGGTTGGTATCGCAGAATTCGATGTATCGCTCATCCGTGAGGTTGCCACCGAAGACCGCGACCTGCCAGTCGCCGTCTGAAGGCGCGTAGGTCACCCGTCCGTCGAAGGTCGCATAGGCGTCCTGGAAGCAGCTCGTGCGCGGCCCGTTCTCGGGATAGTCGCCTTGCGTGCTGGCCCACTCGAAATCGTCCTGCCAGTACATGTGCAGCCGTGGCGTGATCGTGCTGCCCCCCGCGAGCTGGAACTCATGCTGAACGGCAACGTTCAGGGTCGCGTCGGGGGTATAGTCGTTGATGAGGGTGTTCGACAGATCAACGGGCGTGCCCGGGTTCGCTGGATCGTCAAACTGGTACTCATCGTATTCATTCTCGAGATAAGCCAGATCCACCGACACAAAGCCGCCCTCCCAAAGGGCCGCACGCAGCTCGAATTCGAGTCCGACGATTTTTGACTTGGCAACGTTCTGCGTGATCCCGACAGGATCTTCGACGCCAAACTCGTTGTTAGGATTAGCCAGGTCGATAGATCTCTGCTGATCTTTGTAGTCCATGTAGAATACATCGGTCATGATTTGAACATTGCCACCCATGAGCTGACCCTTGAAACCGATCTCGTAGTTATTCACTTGCTCGGGGGCGTAGCTCAAGAGCGGCTTCACTGCCGGCAGGTTGGAATTGATCTCGGTGTTGAACCCGCCTGTGAGGAACCCCTCGGAGTAGAGGAAATAGAACATGCCGCTGGTCAGGTTTTCGCCCGGCGTCAGGTTGCGGGTCAGGCTCACCAGAGGGGTGAATTCCGAGAAGGTATCCGCTGCGGTATTGAAAAAGCCCGTGTCGCTGACGTGGAAGAGGCTTACGGGCACCGTATACGCGCAGTGGTTGTTCGGATCGATGCTGACGTCGCATCCCGTGGAAGCAAACTCGATGTTGTGGAACTCCCGGTCATCCTCGGTCCAGCGCACGCCGAGATCCAGCGTCCACTGGTCATTGATGTCATAGGTCGCATGGCCGAAAATACCGATGGACTTATTGAAGACGCTGACTTCGCCCTGGAAGGGCCCCGGGCCGAAGGGGTTGATCCTGGGGGCGTTCGGCCACAAGTTGGGGTCTTGATTCGGGTCGATG
Source organism: Woeseia sp. (assembly GCA_046760025.1). GTDB lineage: Bacteria > Pseudomonadota > Gammaproteobacteria > Steroidobacterales > Woeseiaceae > JACZWL01. The sequence continues at coordinate 1,212 of JBHIDG010000176.1, forward strand.
TCGGTACCGTTCGGATTATCCGGGACCAGTTCGAAATGCAGGCCCACGGGAGGACAGTTCACAATTAAGTCATTCGGGGGGGCAACGGGCAGACCAGTAATTGGGTCCACGTCGTTGGGCGCGCCGCTTGCCACGAACATGTTCCAACACAGGTCCTCGCCGTTCAAGGCGGTCTCGTCGAAGTAATTGACGCCCGCGGTCCACCGCAGCCGATCGCTCGCGTCGGCCTCGAACAACAGTTCGAAGCCGAAGGTTTCATTATTCTGCCCCTCGGGCCCGGAGGTGCCGATGGCGTCCACGGGCCACTCCATGTAGTCGCGATCCGCGAAATACGTATATTCCATGTAGCGGTAGGATCCCCTCGCATTGATGGTCAGGTTATCCAGGCCCCCGACGGCACCGTCGGAATCCCATTGTGCCGCCAGATGAACGGTATCCGTATCGACATCCGAAAAGGTGAACTTGTCGGAGGAATGCACGAAGTCACCCGCCGCGACGTCCGCTGCACAGCGATCGAACATGCCCTGCTTTGCCCCTACAAACAGCCGCCTCTCCAGGTTGCCGGCCCCGCCGCCCCACTGCGGAGCGTCACCGAGGATGTTCTGACACTGCCCACCCATGTTGTCGTCTTCTTTCCTGGACACGCCGACAGCGGCATCTATCGTCCAGTGGTCATTCGGAACGAACCTGAACGCGGCCCGAACCGCCTTGGTATCTTTACCACCGGAATCGATGCCCAGGTTTCGGTTGAAGTAGTAGCCGTCGAATTCTTCAGAAGCGACACTGAAGCGGCCGAAAGCCCTGTCGCTGAACGGCACGTTTACCATGCCGCGGATAGCCTGTTCACCATCCTCGCCCAGGCGCAGCACGACACTGGAATCGAATTCCGGCTGGGGTTTGGTTGTGATGATATTCACCAGACCGCCGACCACATTCTTACCGAACAGGGTGCCCTGGGGACCACGCAACAACTCGATGCGCTCGATGTCGACCGTGCTCATATAGCCGCCCAATGACGTCGGAATGTAGTGGCCATCGATATACATGCCGGCTCCGAACACGAACACCGGATCCGGAAATCCGCCGCCGATGCCGCGAATCACGACCCGGGTGTTGTTGGCGCGGTTATCGGTGGTCAGGGTGACATTCGGCACGAATCTGCTGACGTCATCAACGCTGAAAATGCCCTGCACCTGCATCTGGTCGGCAGTGATGGCAGCGATGGACATCGGCTGCTCCAGCAGGCGCTCCTCGCGCCGCCGGGCCGTGACAATGATTTCTTCGAGCAGTGCCTCGGCCGATGCGCCTCGCTGATCCGCCTCGTCCTGGGCAAGGACCTGCCCCGACGAAATCAGCAAAGCGGCTCCAAGAAGCCCTCCCCCGATCCAGAACGTCTGCTTCATTCTCGCGAATTTTGATCTGTTGTTGTTCATTGTTCTATGCCTCAAGAGTTGATACACCCCCATCCGAAGTAACCGGCGCGCTCCGTTATCGTTACTTCAGAACTTTGTCCATGAGGATTCAGGTCTGGTTGAATTGACTCGACTTGACGTGCACCCCCATATCGCCCGAGTGCAAACGATTGCACCTCGCCCATAACATAGCACACTAGAAACGCGCTGCGCAATACGGACCCCGGTCGCATCAGGCAATCGTCCGAATACTGGCTGTTCCCGGCGATTCTGGCTTTGATGAGTTCGAGTAATTCCGCCCTGACCTTCATGGTGGACCCGGGTATCTGGCCGGCGCGCCGGTAGCCGACCGGCTCGGGAACGAAGCTCGGGATTCACGGCGTGATCCGGTTGGGATGGACGTCAAACCGTTGCGTCAGCTCGGCGGACGTCTTATCGCGCTTTATTGAGTTCTGAACTTGGTGCCAATACCATGGCTCATGTCAGGCGTCGAATCCACTGATAGCAGTGTCCGATTTTTCGGGGCCACCTCTTTGCGTTAGCGTTGCCAGCATCCACCGGGATCTCCCAAAACAGAAATTTTCATCATGCTCGAACTCTATCACTACGATCACTCGACCGCGGCTCAAAAAGTCAGAATCGCACTGGCCGAAAAGCGACTCGAGTGGGAAAGCCATCATCTCGATACGTCGGTCGCGAAACGCGAGCACTTTTCGCCGGAATATCTGAAACTCAATCCACGGGGCATCGTCCCGACGCTGCTTCATGACGGCAACGTGATACGTGAATCGCAGGTTATTCTCGAGTATCTGGAGGATGCGTTTCCGGAGTCGCCGTTGCGGCCGGCGAGCGCCTATGACAAGGCGACGATGCGTCTCTGGACGAAGCTGATCGATGAGGGCTTGCACGTTCATAGCCGCGTCGTCGGCATGTGCATCGTTGTCCGCCACGCGAAAACCGAGGCAGGCCCTGAGGAGCTTAAGGAATACCTCGACGAGATGCCTGAGATCGTTCGCAAGGAAAACGATCGCGTCAATATCGAGAAGGGCCTGGACTCTCCGCTGTTGCCGCGCTCAGTCGGTTATTTCAAAGGCGTCTTCGAAGATATGAACGCGGCACTGGCCGAATCGCCCTGGTTGGCCGGGGAGACTTTTTCGCTCGCGGATATTTCGCTTGGCGTTTACGTCACACGTCTCAAGAGTTTCCAGATGGCGCCCTTGTGGAGCAACCTGTCTCACCTGAACGAATGGTATGGACGTTTCATCGCTCGGCCATCGTACGAAGAGGGTGTCATCAAGTGGGGTGACAAGACGACGGCAAAACGAACAAGCTATGGAATTGAAGCGTTCGACAAGGTCAGTGAGCTCTGGAACGCAGCATAACGGTGGGCAGACATGGGCTATCTGATCAATGGTCACTGGCACGACAAGTGGCGTGACACAGAAGCAACAGATGGCAGTTTCGACCGCCCCGATGCCAAGATTCGCAACTGGATAACGGCGACAGGTCGGCCCGGACCGTCAGGCGACGGAGGCTTTAAGGCAGAGGCCGGTCGCTACCATCTATACATCGCCCATTCCTGCCCGTGGGCCCACAGGACCATGATCTTCCGGCACCTGAAAGGACTTGAAGACATGATCACAGTGTCGGTCGTCAACCCGATTTCAGGTGCGAACGGCTGGACTTTCGAAGAAGGTCAGGGCGTCATCCCCGATCCGGAATACGGCGCGGCCTTCCTGTACGAGATTTACCAGCGATCGGACCCGGCCTATACCGGACTGGTGACGGTACCGACACTGTGGGATAAGGCGCAGAAAAAACTCGTCTCCAACGAGTCGAGCGAGATCATCAGAATGTTCAATACTGCATTTGACGACATCGGCGCACTGGAAGGCGACTACTACCCCGACGCTCTGCGTCCGGAAATCGATGAAGTCAATGAACTCGTCTACGGCGCCATTAACAACGGCGTATACCGCGTGGGATTTGCAACGTCGCAGCAAGCCTACGAGGACGCGTACAAGAAGCTGTTTGATGCTCTCGATCAGCTCGAAGAACGCCTGGCCACTCGCAGCTATCTCGTCGGTGAACAACTGACCGAAGCCGACTGGCGGTTATTCACCACGCTCGTGCGCTTCGACCATGTGTATTACGGCGCGTTCCGTTGTAACAAGCGCCGCATTGTCGATTATCCGAATCTGTGGCGATTCGTGCGCCGGTTATACCAGCTGCCAGGCATAGCCGACACCATCGATGTCTGGTCGATAAAAGCGCATTATTACGCGAGCGACAAGCTGCTCAAACAAACAAGAATCGTGCCGCTTGGACCGGATATTGATTTTTCCGATGAACTCCCCGATCAAAAGCCGGAGATGAAGTGATGATGGCCGGCACGGTCAAGCATCGTCTCCGCATAGTCCCGGTCTTGCTGGCCGGCATCGCTCTGTTGTCTTGTAATGCTGACCGGAGCAACGTCTCCCCACCGGTCGGTCAGCACACATATGCGGGCAAGACGATCACCGTGGTAATCGGGCTCGACGCTTCCGCCGGCGGCACGACAGTCGGTCGGTTGCTCGCCAAACACCTCGAGATGAACCTGGCTGGGAATCCTACTGTCATCGTAAACAACATGCCGGGCGCATCCGGTCTCAACGCACATCTGCACGTGCTTTTGAAGGCGCCTGATGATGGCACGACCGTGTACTACGGCCCGCGATCGTCCTTGGGCGAATTGCTCGAACTCCCGGGTTTTTCATTCAAGTACAGTCAATTTACGCCGCTCGGCGGCGTACAGATTGGTGGCTTGGTGGTGTACAGCCGGACCGACGCCGTACCCGGTGGTGTCGACGGACCGGAGGATATTATCGCAACGGAACCACTGCGATTCGGTGGCATGCCACCCGAACACGGCCGCATGATCGTCAGCACGATGGGGCTGGATCTTATCGGGGCCAACTACAAGTATATTCCCGGTTATCCGAGCAGTGGCAATATTCGAGCGGCGATCATCAGCGGCGAGGTCAACACTGCGACGGACGCCGCACACGCCTATCTGAATCAGGTTGTGCCCGTACTTGTGGACCAGGGGCTCGCGGTGCCGATCTTCAGCATGCCGATGTTCAACGGCGACGGTGAACTCGTACAAAATGCGATGGTCCCCGATGTACCGTCCTTGCCGGATCTGTACGAGACGCTCAATGGCGACCCGCCATCCGGAATAATCTGGGACTCGATCACGACGCTGCTCGAACTCGATCAGACGATGCAGCACGTTTATCTCGGCCCCCCCGACATGGATCCCGCAGCCGCCAATACGTTCCGTGTCGGGCTCCGAGAAGCGATGATCTCCGAGGCGTTTCGCGACGAGGCACAGCAGATCCTGAGTTATGTCCCGGAACCGGTCGGTTATGAGCGCCAAGCCGAGATCCTCGGTGCCACATCCACTGTGTCACCGGAAGTACTCGAATACATCAGGGCGCATATAGAGAAAAACAGTCGCTATTGACCTCGATGATGGCTCACCTACCGAGCGCTTGTTTGGTTCGAATTTATGTTTGAAGCGTTAGTCGAGGGCCTCGGCCTCATATTCCAGTGGCAGGTGCTGGCGTATTTCGCGCTCGGCTGCATCATCGGCATACTGATGGGCGCCATACCCGGCATGGGCGGTGCGATCGGTCTCGTGTTATTGCTGCCGTTTACGTTCAACATGGAGCCCGTAGCCGCGTTTGCCCTGCTGTTGTCGTCGTGGGCGTCGACGTCGACCAGCGGCGCGATTACGTCTGTGTTGCTCGGCGTGCCGAGTACTGCGGCGTCACAGGCAACGGTGCTCGACGGTTATCCCATGGCGAAACGCGGCGAGGCGGCGCGCGCACTCGGGGCCTCGTTCACAGCATCGGCCATCGGTGGCGTGTGTGGCGCTGCCGCGCTCGGCATCTCATTACCCCTGATTCTTCCGGTCATCCTCGCATTCGAGTCTCCGGAGCAGTTCATGCTCGGCATGCTCGGACTGGCGATGGTTGGGTCGCTCTCCGGACAGTCGATAGTGAAAGGCGTCGCGGCAGCGATGTTCGGACTTCTGCTTGCAACGATCGGGCTTCCCGAGTCGCAAGCAATTCCACGATACACGTTCGGTACACTGTATCTGCTGGACAAATTGCCGCTTATTCCCGTGTTGCTGGGGCT
>JBHIDG010000177.1:0-6791 GCA_046760025.1 Woeseia sp.
CCATCGGTGATCGAGATATCGCCACCGACACCCTCGACAGAGATCGACCCCGATGAATCGTCAATGCGCACTGTACCGCCGACATCCGTCATCTTGAGCGAGCCGGAGCTGTCATCGATATCTATATCGCCGGCGACCTGCCGTACCTTGATGGAGCCGGAGCTGTCATCGATGTCGAGCCCGACCTTTTGCGGCACCGACACCTCGAGGGCCACGCTCGGGCTGTCGCCCCATCCCCAGCCGGGGGAGTCGAAATAGCCCTTCAACACGGCATTACGGCCTTCACGCCCGAGCGTCAGGACCAGATCGGACTCGATGGTCTCCCTGGCCTTATCCTCGTTTTTGCCCGGCACCTGAACCAGCGCCTTGACGACGATTTTCCTGGCGTCCGGGCTGCCGTGCACGTCGACGCTGCCGGCACCCGACGTGATTACCACCGTGTCGATTTCGTCGGCATCGAGGTTCAGATCGCGGGTTTCCTGATAGTCTCGCCAAGCCGCATTGGTCAGGCTGGCGGTGAACATGCCGAGTAGCAAGAACGTACGCATGAGATCAATCCTTCTGCTTGATTCCGGCCTGTTCCGGCCGTCGTTTAAGTCTTAGATGCCGCTCATCAGCAAACGGTTGCACTGGCGGTGATCCGGGGACGGACCCCGCGGGGTCCGTCCCCGACCGTTCCCCGACTCTATCGCTCGAAGCCGGCGAGGATCTGGTCCAGAGTCTCGCGGTCCAGCCACCTGCCCCGCAGCATGACGCCGTGAATGCGGCGCGTATTGCCGATATCCGTCAGCGGATTCGCGTCCAGGAGTACGAGGTCCGCCTCCTTGCCGGCCTCGACCGTGCCGAAAACGCGCTCCTGTCCGAAGAATTTCGCTGGGTTTGCGGTCCCGGTGAGCAGCGCCTCGTAGGGAGTCAGGCCGGCGTCCACCAGATAGCCGAGTTCCCTGTGCACCGAGAAGCCCGGCACATTGAATACCTGCGGCGCGTCGGAGCCCAGCAGCAGACCTGCGCCCGCCTCATGCAAAGCCAGGATAAGCTTTCTTCGTATCCCGATCGCCCGCGCCGCGATCGCGGGATCGTACGCCGGATCATCGAATACCCGCTGTTTCGCGCCGACCCAGCGGGTGAGCGTCGACAGCCGCATGTACCGCATTTCCGGCCACCCGCGGATTTCCGCAGGCGGAACCCCGGACATCCAGTGCTCGAACATGCTTTCCGTCGGCACATTCCAGACACCGGCCTGGGCCGTATCCGCGGCGATACCTGCAATTTTGTCTTCATCGATCCGGTCCGCCAGCAGCACGCCGAAGAATCCGGCCGTGCCGCCGGACAGATCGGTGCGATCGTCGAGCATGGCCTGCATGTAGCCGTCCAGGTGGTCGATCGACGCCATACCGGCCGCCAGCGCAGCCGGCAAGCCGACCGCGGCCGACACGTGGCCGGCAAACGGGATACCGAGCCGACTCGCAGCACTCGCCAATGCATCGAATTCGGCCCTGGTCAAACCGGGGTGAATCTTCAGAAAGTCGTAGCCCGCACCGTGTTGCGCCCGAACCATATTGCTCGCGTCATCGGGGCCATCGACGCTGTTGCCGTTGAACGAAGGGCCGGAGGTGAACAGCCTCGGGCCGAGCACCGTGCCGCTCGATATCTGCTGCCGCAGCTCGATATGTGCCGGCCTGCCCAGCATGCCGCGGGCGAGCGTGACGCCGTTGGCAACGTACAGGCCCAGTACCCTGTGGAGGTCCGGCGAACTCACACGTGGAATATGCGCGTGCATCTCCGAGAGTCCCGGCATCAGGTACCGGTCCGTGCCATCGATAACGATCGCATTCTCTGCGATGGAAACATTGTCGACATCGCCGATCGTCACGATCCCGCCGTGCTCGACAACGACCGTCTGCGCCGGAACCACCGCTTCGTTCGTCATCGGAACGACATTCACGTTCACGAACACCGTCGGTGCCGCAGCAACGTGAAATGACTGAAGCAGCAACGCGATCGCCGCCGCCCTTAAGGTCCACATGAAGAACTCTCCCTTTGTTCGTGCCGGGAGTTTTGAGTGAACGGCACGCCTGCAGTTCCGCAAATGCTGGCAGATCGCCCCGCAACCGGCTCGATGCGGGTCAGATTACCAGCTTCAGCGTATCCCGGCTGATGTTGCCGCCGCAGATAATGACGACGGCGTTCTTCCCCTTGTTGGCGTCCGCACGACGCTTCAACCCGGCCAGGGCCACCCCGGCGGCTCCCTCCGGCAGCATGTGATGGCTATCGATGAACTGCCGCATTGCCTCGGCAATCTCATCCTCGGAGACGAGGACATAATCGTCCGCCAGGTCGCGACAAAGGTCGAAGGTAATCGCGCCGGGCTCAATACCCCCGGCGGTTCCGTCCGATAATGTCGGCTCACTGTCAAGCTCGACGATCTCACCGGCTCTTACCGATTCCGTCATGACAGCAGAGGCCGCCGGCTGACAGGCGACGATGGCCATCGATGGATTGACCGATTTCAGAAAGCCGCCAACACCACTGATCAGGCCGCCGCCGCCAACGGCGATGAATATCGCGTCAACCTGCGGCAGCTGCCTTGCGATTTCCACCCCGCAGGTCCCCTGACCGGCCACGACGTCTTCGTCGTTGTAGGGGGACAGGTAGCACATGCCGTTTTCGGTGGCGTATTCCCTGGCGTGTAACTCGGTATCGAGCCCGGCCGTGCCGTAGTACTGCACAGCGCAGCCGGCGCGCCGGATCGCATCCATTTTGGTGGTCGACGTTCCTTTCGGCACGAATATGACGCCTGCCGTGTCGAGTTCCCGCATTGCATGCGCGACCGCGGCCCCATGATTGCCGCTCGAAGCCGCGACGCAGCCGGCCGCCCTGACTTTCGGGTCCATCGACAGCAGCTTGTTAAAGGCCCCGCGAAGTTTGAATGAGCCTGTATGCTGAAGATTCTCCAGCTTCAGGTAAACCTTCGCACCGGTCATTTCGCTGAATAAGGGTGAATAATCCAGCGGTGTCTCTCGAACATGCGGTGCAATCCGGTTCGCGGCGAGGACGACGCTGGCCGGCAGTAACTCGTGTCTCATTCCCGTACTCTAACCCAGTTTGCAGCCACGCTGGTACGAATGCCATGAAGTCCGTACGCTTGTCTGATGCATGCGCGAGCGCAACACACCGGATCCTATTACGCCGCGACCGTTAATGACAAAACCGAATACGCGCCGCTTGCCGGTTCGGTAAGCGCGGATGTTTGCGTGATCGGCGCGGGCTTCACCGGCATCTCGGCGGCATTACACCTCGCGGAGCGCGGCTATAAGGTGCATGTCGTCGAGGCCAGGCGGGTCGGATGGGGGGCATCGGGACGCAACGGCGGCCAGATGATCGGCGGCATCTCCGGTGAGAACGCGATCCTCAGACACCACGGTCCCGGGATCGCAAATACTCTTTGGGAGCTGCGCTGGGCCGGGCACGAGATCATCCGACAACGCGTCAGGCAATTCGGTATCGAGTGCGATCTCAAGTCGGGCTATCTCGACGTCGCAATCAAGGAGCGGCACGTGCGAGATCAGCGCGACGAGTACGATTACCTGCAGGAAAACGGATATCCGCATGAACATCAGCTGCTGTCGCAGGACGAGACTCGTGAGCTGATCGGCACGGACGCCTACATCGGTGCGCTGAAGAACATGGGCAACGGGCATCTGCACCCGCTGAACCTCTGCATCGGCGAGGCCCGTGCCGCGGTGAGCCTGGGCGCGGCGATCTGCGAGCGGTCCCCCGTAATCAGAGTCGACCAGGGTGAAAATCCGAGGGTCTTTACCGAAGGCGGTTCAGTCACGGCTGACTTTGTCGTCCTCGCGGGCAATGCCTACCAGTTCGTCGACAGGAAGCTCCGAAGTCAGCTCTTTCCGGTCAACAGCTTCATCGTGGCCACCGAGCCACTATCGGACGAAATTGTCGTCGAGATCAATCCGGAGGACCTGGCCGTCTGCGACCCGAATTTCGTACTGGAGTACTTTCGGCTGAGCGCAGACAAGCGTCTTCTGTTCGGCGGCCGATGCAACTACTTCGGCGACGATCCGGACGTTATCAGGAAAAAACTGAAACCGAAGATGTGCAGAATCTATCCACAACTCGCCCAGACACGCATCGACTATGCCTGGGGCGGCACGATCGGCGTGACGCTGAATCGTGTGCCGCAGCTGGGGCGGACCACGCCGAATATCTTTTACTCGCAGGGCTATTCCGGTCATGGCGTCAACGTGACACATGTGGCCGGCCGGATTCTTGCGGAGGCAATCGCCGGCACGTTTGAGCGTTTCGATATTTTTGCGAAAATCAAACCGATTGTGGTTCCGGGAAGCGGCATATTCACCAATCAGATGGTCTCGTTGGGTATGGTTTATTACCGGCTCAAAGACCTTTTATAGGAGACGAAACATGATTCACGGCGGCTGCCAGTGCGGCAAGGCATGCTACGAAGCAGATGGTGAAATCTCCGACCTCAGCGATTGCCACTGTTCGATGTGCAGAAAGCTCCACGGTGCGGCATTCGCGACCTTCGCAGCCGTCGCGCGGGACGGTTTCCGGTGGTCAGGCGGAGACGACGATATCAGGACATACGCCTCCTCGGACAAGATCGACAGGGTTTTCTGCGGCAACTGCGGCTCGCAGCTCATAGTCTACTACAGACCCGAGCCGGATCTCGTTTATCTGACCATGGGTACCGTCGACGGCAATCCCGATGCACCACCGGCCTACCACCAGTTCGTCGGTTCCAGGGCTCCCTGGTACGAGATCACCGATGGACAACCGCAACACGAGACCTGGCCCGACGAAAGCACTTGACTATTAAACTGCCAAAACTCATCGCAACCTCAGTCGTCAGGGGCAGCCAACAGGGTGAGAGCCATGGGGGCATATTCACCGTCGACTTCGACAAGCGGGAAGGTGAACAGCACGTTGACTGGAACAAGAGCGACATCGACTTCGAGGGCCGCGGGGCCGATCGCGGCCTTCGCGGCATTACCTTTTCCGGCGATGAAATCTATGTAGCGGCAAGCGACGAGCTCTTTTGCTACGACCGCTCGTTCACGGTCCAGGACTCATACAGAAACCGGTACCTCAAACATTGTCACGAGATCTGCCGCATGGACAACATGGTTTTTCTGACGTCGACGGGCTTCGACAGCCTGCTTGCCTTCGACCTGGACAAAAAGAAATATTTCTGGGGATATCATTTGCAGCGACAGTACGAGCGCTGGACCGGCCACACGTTCGACCCGCGCTCCGACATGGGCCCCCGCCCCGTCAACGACTTTCACGTCAACATGGTGCACGTGGACGATACCGGCATCTATCTGAGCGGCCTGCGGACCAACGCGCTCCTGTACCTGAGCAGCAAGATGGAAGTTTCGGAAGTATGCAGCCTCCCCGCAGGCGTGCACAATGCCCGGCCCTATCGCGACGGCCTACTATTCAACGACACGGAGAACGACTGCGTGAGGTATGCGGGCCGCGACGGCAGCAACCAGGCATTCAGAATTGTCACCTATGACGACGCGGACATCGAATTCGCCGGTATCGACGATTCCAAGATTGCGCGGCAGGGTTTCGGCAGGGGATTGTGCACGATCGGCGATCGCTTCATAGCCGGCGGCTCATCCCCGTCGACAATCAGCCTGTACGACCTCGAAGCCAATCAAAAGGTCGGCCACGTCAACCTGACGATGGATATCCGCAACGCCATTCACGGCCTGGAACCGTGGCCGTTCGAGGATTGACAGCCGGGGCATAACAGCAAAAAAGACGCAATTTGCCCGCTTCGTCCAATTACCGATAACACTCGGCGCAAATTGAACTTCAGCGCTGCAATAAAAGACCGGTTATTCAACCGGCCTCAGTTTGGAAACAATGATGCGCGCCTGTTCGGGGTGTAGCTCAGCTTGGTAGAGCATTGTCTTCGGGAGGCAGGGGCCGCCGGTTCAAATCCGGCCACCCCGACCAATCAGTTCAGCAACTGAGGGAAGCACAACGAAAGTTGAAAGAAACCCTAAAGCGGATGCCGAGAGCGCAGGCCGCTTAAGCGCTCCACGATAAGTTAGTGCACAGAATCCAAGACTTGTAGCGTCCGTATCTGCGCCCTACAGCCGCCGATTTGATCGGTCCCAAATTTTCCGTTACAAAGATGTCCCGGCGGTGGACGGCGAATACCAAGGTGAGCCAGGCGGACCAGGACAAGTGGAACGCGCGGTATCGCGAAGGCGCCTATTCCGCCCGGACACATCCAAGCGCACTGCTGGCGCAATGGCTGCCGAAACTGAAGCTTCAGGAGAGTCATCCACGAGCCATCGACGTGGCTTGCGGCACTGGACGCAATGCCATCTACCTCGCGCGACGAGGTTGGCAGGTCGATGCAATCGATGTCTCAGAGGTCGCGCTCGACCACCTGACCGAAACGGCGACCGCGGAAAACCTGCCCATCACGTGCATCCAGACGGACCTAGAAGATGCCGCGCCTCGACCCGGGGATGTCTTCACGGCCGATCGATACGATCTGGCCGTCATGGTTCGCTACACCAACCTGCCGCTGATCGACACGTTGAAGGGCGCCCTCAAGGCGGGCGGATACCTCATCGTCGAGGAGCATCTCGTCACGGAAGCCGACGTCGTCGGGCCGCGGAATCTGCAGTTTTGCGTGGCTCCCGGCGCGCTTCGTGACGCGGTCGCCGGGTTGGACGTCATCGCATACCGAGAAGGCATCGTGACCGATCATGACGGACGCTCCGCGG
>JBHIDG010000178.1:0-6781 GCA_046760025.1 Woeseia sp.
CGCGCTCGAGATCCTGTTCGACCTGGCCGCGATACGGACCGATGAGTCCCTCGACGTCGAATCGCTCGCTGGAACGTGCTTTCGCGAGTTCGGCCAGCGGCCTGTATCCGTCCTCCAGGCCCGCATATCGTTTGATTCTGACAATCGCGGCCGGGTATCGCTCCCGGGGGACCTGCGCATCGATCAGGGCGCGGACGCCGCGAAACACTTTCTGGCTCAGGTTGAAATAGGGAAGCATGTTCTCCCGATTCAACTTTGCGCTTCGCATGCCGTCATTAACAACCTTGATCAGAATGCCGAGATCCTGGCGCACCCGCTTGTCCGTTTCGCTCTCGAGCCGCTCCTCGAGATCGGCCAGCACCTGCCTGCTGTCGGCGAGTTCACGCTCGTAGCGTCCGGGTCCCAGGTCCGTTATCCGCTCATCGATGCCGTCGACGCCGATTGCCGCTGCCTGTTCCGGTTCGAACCTTGCGAAAGCCTCGAGCACGATCCGCGCGTACGCGTCGCTCTTGTTCACCCAGGTCGTGTCGGCCGCTGTCGCCGGTGCCTGCCAGCACGCCACAGACACGACGAGTGTCAGTAACGCGGTATGTCGTTGGTGCTGCATGTTCTGCTCCAGCCGAGATCGGTTTTTCTTTCTGATATTCCTGTGACCCGAAGACACGCAAACAGGCCGTGTGATTTTCTCAATTCCCGATTCGCAATACCTTTGCGCCCCGGATGTGGCCGGATTGTAGTCTGTTCAGCGCCTCGTTGGCTGCCTCCAGCGGGTAGACCTCGACCTCCGGCCGCAGCGGAATCTCGGCAGCGAGCGGCAGGAATTCCGCGAGATCGGCCCGCGTGACGTTGGCAACGGTCTTTATTTCCTTCTCGAGCCACAGGTGATGCCGGTAGCTGATCCCGGCCATGAGATCCCGGTCTGCCGACTCTTTCCTGATGGCATTGATGACGAGACGCCCGCCCGGCCGCAGGTTCTCAAGCGCCGCCAGGACGGGTCGCCAGGCCGGTGTCGTATCGATGATGGCGTGAAGGGGCACTGGCGGCCGGTCGGCCGTATCCCCGCTCCAGGCGGCACCGAGTTCCGTCGCGAAGTCACGCTCCCTCGGGCTGCGCGCGAATACGCAGATGTCCGAAGCGGGGTAAAGGTACTTTGCCATTTGCAGGACCAGGTGCCCCGAGCCCCCGAATCCGGTCAGTCCCAGCGATTCCCCGTCTGCCAGACCGGCGAGGCTGAGTGCCCTGTAGCCGACCGCGCCTGCGCACAGCAAGGGTGCCGCCTGTTCGTCGGAGAACACATCGGGGATCGGACAGGCGTAGTTCTCGCCCACGGCGATGTATTCGGCATAGCCCCCGTTCACGTCCCTGCCGGTTGCACGGAATTCCGGGCTTATATTTTCGTCGGCCTCACCCGATGACGAGTAGATCCAGCCGACACCGACCCGATCACCTATCCTGAATCGTGTGGTATGGGGACCGCGTGCCGCCACCCGACCGACAACCTGGTGGCCCGGCACCACCGGGAGCCGTGGCGGCGCCGTTCTGCCTTCGATCTCATCGATTTCCGTATGACAGACGCCGCAAACCGATACATCGACCAGCAACTGTCCATCGCCGGGCACGGGTGTGTCGATATCGACCAGCATCAGCGGCTGCCGGTTTTGAGATAACGGCGCCAGGCCTGAGAGAATCATAGCCTTCATTGCCTAATCGTTTCACCGTAATGGCGCTGTGGCAAATACGGATTCTCCGCATCAGGGACGTGTGCAACGATTTGCCTGCCAATCATGGATCGCAATGGAGGAAATGCAATGAATCTGGTGAGCTGGAGTCCCTTCCGTGACATGGAAGGATTTTTCGATCGTTACAACCGGCTGCTGAGTGATCGCGACCTTGCAGGTTTCGACGATGATGCGCTTCGCTCGAACCTGAGCTGGCGACCGAGGGCCGATATCAGCGAAACAAAGAATGCGTACCTGATCAAGGCCGAACTGCCCGAGGTCGGGAAAGACGATATTCACGTCGAGACCGCAAACGGCATGTTGACGATTAGCGGCGAACGCAGGATGGAAAAGGACGAAGAGACAGAGAAGCAGCATCGCATCGAGAGTTTTTACGGCAGGTTTTCCAGAAGTTTCGCCCTGCCGTCCGACGTGGATGAGTCGAAAATCTCTGCCAGGACCGAGAATGGCATGTTGAACGTTCGGTTGCCGAAAACCAAGGTGACCGAGACCAGGCCGGTAGAAATATCGGTTCAATAAAACCCTGCTGACTATTCCCGGCCCTGTGGGTATATTAGCGGCGGTTTTCCCCTGCCAGGAGCCGGGTTGCGGGCCTGTCGCACAGTCAAGCTGTCTTTTCTCGCCACACTCGCGATCGGCGTCGTTGCCTGCGTCGCCGAATCACCGGCCCTGAACAGCGAACGCATAGCTAGAAATTACGGCAGCTATGGGATAGTTATTATTGAAAATAAAGATAATATTAGGGTATCCAATCTGTACAGCCATGAGGCGGCAGGCCCGGTTTGCCGGACATTTGCCGTGGTCGGCCTGACGGATACCGTCGATGCCGCCTTTGCCGACGAGCATGCGCTGATCACCGCCGGCGGTTCCATCGGCGCCGTGTTCCGGCACAGTGGCTGGGACATCAGCAAGCGCCACCGATACATCGGTGAAATGCCGATCGGCGAAAAGGCCACCCGCCTCGTCCGGCTCATGCGAATCAAGCCGCCGGCGACGCTGGCTGTGCACATCTATGTGCTGGCGGTTTCGAAAGGCGAGAGATCGTTCGACTATGCGATGATTGCCGAGGTCCATCATCCCGACTACCTGACAACAGGCAAACTCCGGTCCATCTACGGCAGCGGGTATTCGGCAGATACGAATCGCAGCAATGCCAAACCGGTTCTTGTTCTCCTGCGCGGCAAATTTCGTGACCCGTTGGTCCAGGGACCAGACGGCCAAATGTTTGGCGCGTCCGTCGATTGGGACTACACTCGCGATACCGGCAAACCCGACACCTGGCAATGAAGGAACAAGCGATGACTTTTCGACAAGCGCTCAGCATCACTCTATTGGGGACGATTGTTTTCGCTTTCGGTACCGTGCTCGCGCAGGAAGCCGCTGAGGAACCGGCGGCGGATGTGGCTGCTGTGCTGGAAGAGACTGACGACTATGTCGCCGTCTGGTCCGTTATCGAAGAGCAGTGGGAGGCCGCTCAGCGTGGAGACCGGCGATGGGTCGAACGCCTCCTGTCTGCGGATTTCATCGGCTGGCCGAAAAACTCGCCGGCACCACGGGACAAAGCATCCACGCGACTGTGGAACGACTTTTCAACCAAGCAATCCAAGGGCCTCGCCCACGAGCTGTATCCCCTGTCGACGGTCATTCACGGCGATATGGCAGTCGCGCATTATCTGTATACGAACGCGTCCGAGAGCAGCGACGGCGAGACGGAGGTTACCAATGGCAGGTACACCGACGTTCTCGTACGTGACGACGGCGGATGGAAATTCATTGCCTGGCACGGTGGGGACGACGACTCGGACGACTGATCGTCTCCAACACCGGGAGGGGCGATCCTGCCCCTTCCGACTCATCCGGCAACGCCCGCGCCTTGTTCCTCGAATGCAATACGAATACGTTGCCCGCCAGAACCAGGATCACGCCAACAACCGTGCCGGCCGTGATCTGAAGGCCCTCGAACATGAACGACAAGGCCAGCGCCACGACCGGAAACATCACCATCGCGTAACCGGCCTTGTGGGCGCCAATGCGTCCGAGCAGGGTCAGGTATGCGCCGAACGCGACAATCGATCCGAAGACACTCAGGTATATGAGTGACGCAACGTAGGCGAATGACCACTCAAAGATGAATTCCCTGCCCTGCCCGAAGGCGATCGCACCGGTCAGTATGCAGCCGTATAGCATGCCCCACGCGTTCGATTGAAAGATCGGCAGGCCGTCGTTCTGCGAAGACTGGGACACCATGTTGCCCAATGAGGCAATCAATGCGCCAATGACGGCAAGGCTCGCACCATAAATCGTCACGTCGGATAGCGATACGCTGTCGACCTCGGGCATGAACAGGATGGTTATGCCGGCAACACCGAGAATTGCACCGGCTATCACGCGTGCGCCTGCCCGTGTCCCAAAAAATATCCGGGCATTAACGATGTTCATCCACAACATCGTCGAGAACGCGATGGCCGTTAACGCCGACGTGATATACAGCTGTGCGCGATACGCCACGATGTAGTTCAGGCAAAAGAGCAACAGTCCCAGGAGGACAAACCGTAAATGCGCGCGCCTGTCGAAGCGTAGATTCAGTCCGCGCGCCAGGCACCAGCCGAACAGCAGCGCTGCGGCGATCGCATATCGATAAAAGACCGAAATCTCGGGTGCCACTGCGCCGAGCTGAAACTCGATGGCAAGCCAGGTCGAGCCCCAGACCAGCACGGTGACGACATACAGGAACCAGTTATGCATCCTTGCACCGATCGAGGTCCTCCAGTGCCGAGTGCAGCATGTGGGTGCGCAGGTTGCGCAGCTGGTGCAGACGAACCATCGGCGATACCAGTCCGCTAAGCGCATTTCGCCATGCAAATCCCTGCCGGGTGGCGCCGCGGCCACGGTACTCGTGAGTGCGGTCGCAATGCCGGGCATTCATGGTCGCCTCCTTGGTCTGTTCGGGTGATCGTTGCGCTTGACTATACGGCTCTATTGGAGCTATAACAGATTCAATTTCGTAGAAATGTCAGGTGAACAGTTTATGCTGGCCGTCGATAAGGAAAGCAGCGATTATCTGTACCGCCAAGTCATTGATTTGATTACGGACAACATCGAAGCAGGGGCACTGCGGCCGGGCGACCGGCTGCCGTCACTGCGTCGGATGAGTCATCGCATCGGTGTCAGTATCCCGACCGTGCGGCAGGCCTATATCGAGCTGGAACGACAGCGCCGGGTCGAATCGAGGCCGCAGTCCGGTTTCTATGTCCGCGCACTGCCGGGCAACGAACTCGTCAAGCCCACGCCCCGCTTCCGTCGCTCCGCGAAACCCATCCCCGTGATCGGCCGGAGTCTCATGGACCGCGTCTATGACGGTCTGCATACTCCGGGCGTCGTGCCCTTCGGGATTGCCAACCCCTGCATGCTCAAGCCGGCCGCCAAGGGGCTGCACCGGACGATGAAGCGGGTGATGGCCCGTGCCGAGGAACGCAGCCTCGCGTATGCCCCTACGCTGGGTGAGCCGGGGCTCCGCCGGCAGATCGCCTATCGCTATCTGGATACCGTGGGCGGGAAGATCGATCCCGACAACATCTGCGTCACCAACGGCGGCCAGGAAGCCCTGCTGCTCGCCTTGATAGCCGTGGCCAGCAAAGGTGACGTAATCGCCGTCGAGTCCCCTACCTATCACGGTCTGCTCGAACTGATCGACAGCCTCGGCATGCTCGCCATCGAGGTGGAAACCTGCCCCGAGGAAGGCGTGACACTCGGCGCACTGCGCAAGACGCTTGAGGCACACCCGGTCAGGGCCTGCATGTTCTCCACGACCCTGAGCAACCCTCTGGGTGTCAGTATGCCCGAGGATATGCGCAAGGAACTGGTGGAGATCGTCGAGGAGCACGATGTGGCGCTGATCGAGGACGACGTATACGGCGATCTGTTATTCGATGGGCACCGTCCCAAACCCGCGGAGTTCTTTTCGAGGTCCGGACGTGTGCTCACCTGCGGCTCGTTTTCCAAGACGGCGGCACCGGGGTATCGTATCGGCTGGCTGATCGCCGGCCAGTACATCGATCGGATTATGCAGCTCAAGCGCTCATATTCGTGCTCATCCGGTCTTCTCCAGCAGCTGACGCTGAGCGAATTTCTGGCGGCCGGTGACTATGACCGTTACCTGAAAACGCTCAGACCCGAACTGCAGTGCAATGCCGAGCGCATGGCCTCCATGGTTGCCCGATACTTCCCGCGGGAAACACGGACATCCAAGCCCGTGGGAGGCGGCGTTCTGTGGCTGGAACTGCCGAAAAAAGTGGATTCCGAGGCCTTATTCGACCAGGCGATCGAGGCGGGGATCAGCATCGCACCCGGCCTGATTTTTTCACCCTGCAACCGCTACCGCAATTTCATACGCCTGAGCTACGGCCATCCCTGGTCGGATCGAATCGAGCAGAGTATCGAGTGGCTCGGTCGACGGGTGGCCGACAACGCCCGGCCCCGGGAATCGTCCTGACCTGCGGGCGCCGGCAAATAATTCCCCGAATTAAGCGCCTGTTCAGCTTGTTCAGGTTAGGGTATGCCTCAGGATGGCGCATTGCGCGGAGGATTGGCGCGATGCAGGGCCCGGAGACTGATATGAACAGGGAATCGAGGCAAATCCGGATTGTACTTCTGGCGATCGTGTCGGCCGGCCTGGCCGGGCTCGGCGCTGCACCGGTGCTCGCCCAGGTACCGGTCGACAAGAACGGCAACCCGATCGCGCCTCTCGGAGGCGGTAACGCCGATGAAGAGGTCACCCTGCTTTCGGCGGAAGCGCTCGAGGAGCTCGTCGGCCCTGTCGCACTCTATCCTGACGACCTGCTCGCGATCGTGCTGCCGGCATCGACCTATCCGTTGCAGGTCGTACAGGCGGCGCGTTTCCTCGAGAGGCTCGAAGACGATCCTTCATTAAAGCCTGACGAGGAATGGGACGAATCCATAACGGCGCTGCTCAATTATCCGGAGGTCGTCGAACTCATGAACGACGACATCGAATGGACCTGGAGACTCGGCGAGGCGGTCGT
>JBHIDG010000179.1:0-6742 GCA_046760025.1 Woeseia sp.
TGCCGCACCGTTTATTTCGTTTGGCCCGACCTACCGCTTCCATCTCGGCGGCCACGAGCCCGGCCGTTGGTACTTCGATATTGCCTCGCATCCGATGTACGTAAGTAACTCGCACTTCGGCGGCAAAGATCTCGGTGGAGCGCTCTTTTTTACGAGTTACCTGGGCTTGGGCGCCTGTCTGAACCGTACCCAGACTGCGAGTCTTGTGCTGCGATATCAGCACACGTCCAACGCCGGACTGGACGACGTCAATCCCGGCGTCGACATGATCGGACTCAGCTTCAGCTACCGTTTCGGCGACAAGAGACAATCCCTGGTCGCGGATCCCGGCCGGAACTAGATAAGCGCGGCACCGATCCTCAGGATCATTCCTCCGGCTGATCCACGACATCTCCATTCAGGCCGGTAAAAACCGCGATGA
Organism: Woeseia sp.; assembly: GCA_046760025.1. Classification (GTDB taxonomy): domain Bacteria; phylum Pseudomonadota; class Gammaproteobacteria; order Steroidobacterales; family Woeseiaceae; genus JACZWL01. The sequence continues at coordinate 422 of JBHIDG010000179.1, forward strand.
CGCCCGTCTTCCCGTCGCCGCCGATGTTTAGCTCGTCCATGGTTACCGACAGATGTTCCATGAATGACCGCCAGTGACCGTCGGTAATCCCGAGCCCCGCATCGACAGGGCGCGGGCAGGCGGACGCCACTGGAGCGGCGCCCGCCACATGTCGTTGCAACTTCGTCTGACGGCAGCTACGGCAGCACGGCTGCGAACGTATCGGCTATCAGGCCGTATCCGGCTGTATTGGCGTGAATATCAGGGCCAACCGGCGCAGGATCGCACATGTATGTCATCGAGCAGATGTTAGCCACGTTGGCCGGTAGGACGTCATTCGGCGGCGGCAGTGACGACGACACCATGGTGACGAAGTCGTCCGACTGGAACGCAGCAGCGACATCCGCCAAGGGCATCTGCGCCGTGCCGTAGGTCTGGCCGATGTCGCCGTTCACGATTCTCATCGCGTCGGCCGATTGCACGGCAAGGGCCTGGCCGGCGATATCGACCAACCAGGACGACAGGTAGGGATTGTAGTAATTCATGCCGACGATGGTCGTGCCGGGGCCGGCCGCGTTGCGCAGGGCTGTCACGATAGTAGCCAGATCGTTGGAGATCGCCAACGACGCATTGGTCATACAAGTCAAGTCTACCGCCGTGGGACCAATGCAGCCGCTATCGCGAACATCATTGCCACCCATGTCAATGGTGACCAGATGGATCTTGCCCTGGTTAGCAGTCAGGAAAGCAACTGCTGCGTCGAGCTGGGAACCCTCAAGGTAGGGGCAGATCCCGCCGTTCGTCATCGTGCTCGTGGTTTCTCCCGGGCAGCCGAAACTAACATGCTGCAGCGTGCGAGTGGGTGGTCCGGCAGCGTCGAATGCGGGCTTAATGATGCCATACAGCTGATCGGCATAGCCTTGATTGGTCAGCCCCAACCTGCCGCCGGAATCGGGTTGTACGCCGACCGACAAAGACGTACCCAGCGAGACATAGTATTGAATGTCTGCGGCATTGCCACTGTCGTTCTGGTCGCAGGCACCCAACGTCAGCGTGGCAAGTATCAGTAATATTCGCCACCCGTATCGACTCGTATTCCTGTGCGTACTCACGTCATGTCCTCCTTCGGGGCACTCGTCGGGCTTCAAGCCGCTGTCCGGCGGCTACGTTCATAAAAGCCGTTAATTCGCGAATGCACCGCGCTGTGCCAGTACGACAGCGGTCTCGTCTGCGATGGCCGCAGAAGCCCGATGAAACGAGATTGTCATTTCAATTTCGTTACTACCGTTGCCGCGCCAAGCCGCCATTCTTTATCTTTCCTTAGAAGCGCGTCTCTAACCCAGGTCACATTTCTGCGATGAAGTATGTGATTTGACCTAATTTCGGATCCCTCGATCTTTGACATCCAGGGCCAGACAGGCAACTGAGACGGCAAACATGACAAGCCGGTGTTTCGACGGCAGGCTCGGCCCTTATTCTGTGCGACTCCGACAGGGTCACAGTATTCCGACGAGCTTATGATTTAACATCCACGCCAATGGCTGCCAGGTTCCTGAGACAAATCGGCGCGATCTTTCGTGTGCCAGTCGTCACGCGTACGCTGCGCTGGAGCTGGCGACTCCTGCCGGTCCTGGTCATGATGGATTTCGGCTATCTGGTCGGGATATGGCCGGACTGGGATTCGTACACGGAGGGCCCGATCCAGCGCTCGAACTTCATCCGCAGTTATGAATTCGAGAAACACCGTCACGAAGACTGGCCGAGACTCCGCTGGAACCCGGTGAGAATCGAGACGATCCCGCGAAGCATGATCCGGGCGGTGATTATCGCCGAGGATGCCCGCTTTTACGAACACGACGGAGTCGACGTCGAGGCACTCAAGGAAGCCATGGAATACAACCTCTCCGAAAAGCGCCTGGTCTATGGCGGCAGTACCATCTCTCAGCAGACCGTCAAGAATGTGTTCCTGAGCCCGTCGAGGAATCCGTTGCGCAAATGGCACGAGCTCGTACTGACGATCGGCATGGAAAGAAACCTATCCAAAAAGCGTATCCTCGAGCATTACCTGAATGTCGCGGAATTCGGCCGGGGCATTTATGGCGTCGAGGCCGCAGCTCGTTACTACTGGGGCGTATCGGCATCCAGGCTCACGAGTCGCCAGGCGATAGAACTCGCGGCAACGCTACCCTCGCCCGTCGAGAACAATCCAGGAACACACACGAAATCGTTTCGGAATCGCGTGAAAAAGATCCGGCGTTATTTTTAGCTTCAGCGGTGATATCCGCTTTCGAAAACAGTCCATTGCTATATGGAAGTCGGCACTGACACAGGCCTGGTCAAAGCCCGGCGCTGCGCGCCCCGGCGAAGGCGCGGCCCGACCCTCTCCGGATGCTTGATTCTCCCGCATCGGGACAGGATACCGCCCATCCCAACCCGGAGCCCACGGCCCGTTTGATTCTGTTATCGGGCTACCTGAAGAACCTCAGGACGTCGAAGTACAGCGCAGCGGCCCAGCACCCCCATACCCAGACGAAGGCGCCCAGCCAGCCGAGTATCCAGTGCATGTCGTACATACTCATGACGGCCACAATTCCGCCGATCGTCCACAGAACACCGACAGTCCCCAGCAGACTGTTGAACAGTATGGACTTAAGATCGGCGGCAGATTTCGAGCCGGTATCTTGATTGAACTCGTCGTTCATTGAAATGAACTCCCGCGCATGTGTTATTCACAGTACTCCGATGGCAGGTAGGATACTGCCGCACCTGCAGAATGAACAGGCGATCGACTGTCGCCGGACGGCGACAGCACCCGGTATTAACGCAATACAGCCTGCATTTAGTTGCTCCGCCGATTCCGACAGCAGAGATCGTCGCGGCACCGGCAAGCGGTGCAATCGTCGGTAACGCTACTCGTAGAATATGTGTCGTCCGATCTTCGCTACCCGGTTCTGTGACCTGGCCCAACTAGGCTCTACTATGTCGGCGTGATAAAAAAGGGCGCCTTGCACTGTGTACGCGTCCTGCGCATCGTAGACAAGCTCGGCGGCAGCCACGGCCCGATTCCACGCGATTCCCTTCGGCCTGGGCATTTTTCCGAGTTCCGTCCATGAGAATGCGCCGACGTAGCGATTCCGTCGCAAGTCCCATCGTTTTTCGTGGACGACCTGACACACAGTATCCGGAAAACGGCGTGAGGCGACGCGGTTCATCGTGACTTCTGCAACCGCGCGTTGTCCTGCGAACGGTTCTCCCCGTGCTTCGAAGTAAACGTTTCGCGCGAGGCAGCTGAGGTCCGCACGGCGTTGCCTCTCCTCGGCTATCCGAACATGAATCGAGAACGCAAAGTAGGCAAACGAGCCGACAAATATCAGCACAACCAACAGGAAGGAAACGAAGACGATCTGGCCCTTCTCCCAATGGCCCAAACTCGCGATCAGGGCCCGGCGCCACCCAGCTATCCAGCCGGTGCCGAGCCAACCGTATAATTGGAGTTTCAGTGAGCGCCACATCTTCATTGCCCCGGGCTCGTATGGCACAAATTGTAGCCCCGGTGCTTGTCGTCATACTCCGCGCGCGTCACAAATAGCCGTGATTGCCCTGCGTCCATGAGCCTGTATTAACATAATCTGGTCTGAACGTCACAACGCTGACACGGGCGGGCCGATGTCTGCCTGGAATGCAGATTTTTTGCTTCTATTTGGAATGTTGCGACGAGTAAGGTGAACGTACTGTCTGCATGGGCCCGAATCGCCCTGCCGGGCTTATCAACCGGAGGCGCGGTGAATTCGAGTGAATATCGATGCTACTCCAGAATCTTCTTCTTCAGTCTCTGAAATTCTTGTTCGGTCAGTATTCCGTCATCTCTCATTTTACCGATCGTCCGTAACTGCTCGACTATGTCCGTGCCAATGCTCTGATCGGTAGCCTCCGTCTGCTCCCGGAGCGTGGCAGCCTGAGCGCGATTCCTCTCTCTCGCCTCGATCTCGAGTCGCAATACTTCCTGTTCACGGCGCTCGTTCTCGAGCCGTAATTGCTTGTTCTCGAGTCGCAACTGTTCCTGTTTCTGGCGCTCGTTCTCTTGCCGCAATCGCTCGATCTCGAATTGCAACTGTCGCTGTTCGCGGCGCTCCCTCTCGAGCCGTACGCGTTCCTGTCGGAGGCGCTCCGCCTCATACCGCTGGTAGTCCTCTGCAGACGCTGTCAGCGCCTGCCCCTCGGCAGCGTCATGGACTTGTGATAGCACCGGTGCTGATATCGCCATGCAAAGCAGTGCAACAGGCATCACGGCGCCCATCAGCCTCACTGACGCGTTTCCCGGATGGCCACATTTGCCCGACATGTTCAAATCCCGTGCGCCGTATGGTTCATAGACCCCCCAACCATACATCGGCTCCGCTTTCTTAATTGCGACTCGCGTCTCAACTCCAACAGACAGACCAAAGCTGATGCACACCGCAAATCTGTTAATATCCGGTGAACACAGCGGGCCCTGGAAGTTGTTCTTCCGGTCTTTCAAAGGTGGCTCCGTGGGCGATTAGCTCAGTTGGGAGAGCGCTGCAGTCACATTGCAGAGGTCACTGGTTCAAGCCCAGTATCGCCCACCAATTTAATCATTCACTCACACAAAAGAGTCTCCTGAATACCCGGGGCAGTTCATCAGAATGTTAGCGGGACAATTTGGTCGCGGTGAGAAGATTTGAACAAGCACTGAATTGTATGGACGCATCCAAATAAATTGCCGCATTTCTGTCGGTGGCTTTGCTTCCCGAATACAAACGCACACTCGTTCGTAATCGAGAAACCAAACAGCAACACCAATATCCTATTTCAACAGCGCATGTTCGGCCGGCAATTTGTGGGATACCCACTTGGCGAGCCGATGCTTCATGTTGGGTAACGTCACCTGATCCGTCGGCAGTGGAATAATTTCTTTGTCGTGGACCAATAAACGGTAAGCGTATTCGATTTTGAGATTGTGGGAATCAGTAGGCTCAAATACGACGATACGGCGCTTGACAGCATCGTCCATGACCATGCGTAGCGCTTCTTTCAACAGTCCGGGCTCGTTTTTGAGCTTCTTTGCCATGTCGTATTCCGAGGATAAGGATATGGCTCCAGTCTAGCAGCGGGGAGAGAGATGGGGGCTGAAGCGAAGCCTTCTGGTTCCGACTTTTGCTGGTTCGTAGCCGATTGACGCCAACCCCAGCCAGTTCTCCTGTGACAAGGCGTACCCGTGCAGCCGAGTAAAATAGCGACAATGCCGGAATTGTTCCGCTGCAATTTCGGCCGGTCGGAACCAGCCCTTCTGGCTCGCTGCATACCTGCGGTTTCTCTTGGCAGCGAGGGGCATGATTGGCCTTAGCCGCTTTACGGCTCGGTTGGTCTTGGCACTATTCGCGTCGCAATGCGTCGCTGCGCCTGCGCCTACGGCCACATCGAAAATATTGTTAGCCCGTCCCCGCGAAATTAGCCCTACACTGGGCCACGTATGCCAAAATAGGCCTTCACCGACGACAGTCGGGGCGCCTCAAGACAATCGGAGAGCAACCCGTGAGCGATGACAAGAGAAACGAAACGACAGAAACGCCTGCGAATAAGGATACAGTGGTCGATCCGGGCCCAGAACAGCAGGAGCAGGCCTCAACCCAAAGCGGCCCGACATTCACGAAAGGGCCTGACCCGCTCGCCGGCGTTAAGAAACGCGCCGCCAGTGCGATGGCAAGCATGGAAGGAAAAACCGTGTCTATGAAAGTCTACCTCGGCACGATTATCGGCGTCATCGTGTTAATGCTGTTGGCACGCTGCGGCGGATAGTACAAGATCATGCGGCGGTAGTAATTTGGAAAATAGACTTGACGCCTTTTCTTCCATACTAGAAAGCCGCTCCCGTAAGGGCCGGCGCTTTCTTGTCTGGTAGCGGGGGCTTGCTTTGCGCTGTCCTTGACCTTCCACAGCGCATACGCCTGAATTGAACGCCGATACAAAAAAAGCTGCACCGCGAAAATGTCCGCTGTGCTCTAAAGCACGTCCAAAGTCTGGCTCTCCACACCGTCCAACCAATGCCTGCAGCGGCTGGTTACTACCAGTACCAACTGTCAAGAGAAGCGTGGCCCACGCCATGACGCGACCAATACAATGCCATATTTACCGGTAGCTTGACATCAATGCCGAATTAGAGAAACAAACACAAAGACACGGTTCAGCCAGGCAGGTTCGCTCGTGCCGATGATGGCCCGGCACAAGAAAAAAACGCGGCGCGAATTCCCTTTGTTAGTTAGCTGGAATCAGACCTTAGCCCACCCTGACAGATTTCCACCGATCGAACACGACAGAGTCATA
>JBHIDG010000180.1:0-6741 GCA_046760025.1 Woeseia sp.
TTCTGGGTGTCAAGCGGTCACATCAACGACCTGCGTGAGAACTATTCGCAGGCGGCATTGTCGCAGACGGTACCGGCCGTAACCGTATAGAATAGACACGGCAACAACATGCAAAACCCAATAATTACATGCCTCATGGCCCTGGCCGCGGCGCTCGCTTCAAGCACTGATGCCTCGGTATTGAATGATTTCGACTCGGATGCTGAATATCAAGCGGTCGAAATCGGCAGTGCCGATGACGTGCAGGCGTGGTACGAGCTCGCTGTCCGGGCGCGTGTCGCGGGAGACACGGATACGGCTTTGCAGGCGCTCGAACGGGCGGCAGAACATCGAATGTCACCGGTGCGCATCTGTCTCGAAAGGGCCCGCGTCCGCGTATTAAATCGAGACAATGGAATTGCCGTCAATGAATTGAAGAAAGACTTAGAACTCGGGTTTACGGCAGTCAGTGTCATTACGAGTGATCCGGTATTGAATCAGCTCTCAGGACAGTCGCAGTACGATGAACTCGTCGAGAAAATGTCGGAACAGGCGTACCCGTGCGAACATCATGAGCAGTTTCACGAATTCGATTTCTGACTGGGTGTGTGGGACGTGGATACCGCAGACGGAAGACTGGCCGGCAGAAACCGGATCCAGAAAGCACAGGCCGGTTGCGTGCGCCAGTACTTCGAACAGTCGAATGACGGCGGCGAAATGTGGGCAGCATGGTTCGAAGGCTTCTATACTCGAACCGATGCCGACGATTAGTCGAGTGAGATATCCTTGAGTCAGTACACTGGTAACCGGCGACTCCCGGCCGGCGGTCCCATCGCGAATATCATCGTGGTCGTGGTCGGCGCATTAATAATCGGCGCGACAATCATCCTGGGAGTATTTGCGTTTATAGCGCTTGCTGCCATCATTTTGATCTCTGCGGCCGTGCTGGGCATTCGCGTATGGTGGCTCGATCGCAAGAAGCAGAGGTCGGGCGAGGCACGGCATTCCGATTCGGGAGGAAACGCCATCATCGAGGGCGAATACCGGGTCGTCGCCGAGTCACGCGATAAGCCGCGCCAGGACCGGAGAATAGTCAAGCCGCCGAAAACCCCGTAAGCTCACGTTTCATGCGAAACGAGAAAACCGAACACGACCGGCGCCGGAAACGCAGGCGCCGCCGTATCGCTACCCTCATCGTCTATATCGGTATTGCCATCGGGCTTGCCTGGTTCTTCGAGTCACAGGCGACCACGACAATAATCTTCGTCCGACATGCCGAGAAAGAGCTGAACGTCGGCGACGACCCGGGGTTGAGCGAGGCCGGCCGTCGCCGAGTTGCCGAACTGACCCGACAGCTCGTCGATGCGGATGTCGTGGCGGGCATCGACGCAATTTATGCCACGCCATTCAGGCGCGCGCAGGAGACCGCGCAGCCATTGTCCGAGGCGCTGGACCTCCCGATTAATATCTACGACGCGGCAGACAGAGAGACAGTGTTGGAGACAATACTCAAGAATCATAAGGGAAAGATAATCCTGGTCGTCGGGCACAGCGACACTTTACCCGAGCTGATTGCGAACCTCGGCGCGAGTAAGAAAGTTCCTCCGATTGATGAAATGGAGTACGACAACATATACATTATTTCGATTCCGTGGTTCGGCAAGACCAAGACCATCCGGTTGCGTTTCGGCGCACCGTACCTGACCGGCGAAGCTGCGGACTTGTCGATTTAGAAACGTGTTCTCACAGACTGAACTGGAAATCTCTACCAGCGGCAGGGGAACCTACGATATCAGTCGCAGGGTAGGCGATGTTGTCGAGTCATCGGGCATCGTCACCGGTATGTGCCACGTGTTCATACGACATACGAGCGCCTCGCTCATGCTTTGCGAAAACGCGGATCCGGCCGTGATGCGGGACCTGGAGACGTTCATGCAACGCCAGGTCCCGGACGGTGATGCAATGTTTACCCATACAGCAGAAGGCCCCGACGATATGCCGGCACACGTCAGGAGCATCCTGACTCAATCAGATCTGAACCTGCCGATAACAAAAGGTCGCTGTGCGCTCGGCACCTGGCAGGGAATCTACCTTTGGGAGCATCGATACTCAGCGCATCGGCGCAAAGTGATAGTGACATTGACGGGCGATTGAGCCCGTTTCATCCCGGCATTATTGATTCGCGTCGCCGGCTTTCATGCCGGCTGTCTCCCTCAGAATGATCGCTTTCTCTATGAATTCCTTGTGCCGGTTGATCAGCACGTCGGCCTGCAGTGCGGCCTGAATCCTCGCGCCTTGCGTAACCAAATAGGTCGCTCGCCTGACGCCGACACCGAAGGGGCCATCGACGTCATACATCCTGATTGCCACCTTGTCGGTATCGGAGAGAAGCATAAACGGTAACTCGTATTTCTCCTTGAACTTCCTATGGCTTGCGGCATCCTGCGGGCTCACACCAATCACTCGCAGGCCGACCGATAGTATTTCACCATGCATATCGCGAAACGAACAGGCTTCCTTCGTGCAACCGGGCGTAAAATCCGCGGGATAGAAGTACAGTATCAGCGGACCCTCGGCCAGCATGTCCGAAAGTGATACTTCCTCACCTTGCTCGTTCGGCAATATGAAGTCCGGGGCCCTTGCGCCGGGTTTGAGCATGCGAGATCTCCTTTGTCTATTCAGCGCCCTAACGAAAATCGACTTCCATTACACTATAGCCCGTTGCGTCTATGCCGAGATTCATATAGGTCTGTTGCGCATGCCGGTTTTCCTTCTCGACATACAGGCGGATGCCGCAAACTTCCGGATCCTTCCGCGCAAGCGATTCCACATGGCGAAACAGCGCCGAGAACACCCCTTTACGCCGGTGTTCCCTGTGTACGTATACGCTTTGAATCCACCAGAACTGGCCATTTCGCCAGTCGCTCCACTCGTAGGTCACCATGAGCTGGCCGACGATAATTCCGTCGATTTCCGCCATCCAGTAACGGCCTTTGGAAGGATCGGCCAGCACCGCTTCGACGCCCGGACCGATCAGTTCCTGATCGAGCGAACGGTCCTCGGATTCAATGGCCATACACGAGTTGTATCCGGCGATCATCGCCGCGTCATTGGACGCTGCCTCGCGTACGCTTATATCCATTCCTGGATCTTAGCTGAGGTACGCCTAAACAAAAAAGACCTCCGCAGCCGCAGAGGCCTTTTTCGTCGTGAGGGTTGTCGGTTAATCTTTGAACTTGATTTCCTGCAAGGTAATAGTGCTGCCGATTTCGCGGAGTTCTTCTCGTTTGACCCCGAGCTGGCGCATATTCTCCAACGACCCCCGCAGTCTGACGGACAGTTCTTCGAAATACTCAATGCCACGGTCAAACGCAGCCCAGTTTGCATACTCAACTGTGAGAATCAGGTCCGCTTCGCCCTCGCGGGAAGATGGATTTCCCCACATTCTGTAGCCGACAACACTGCCGTCTTTCATCTGCTCTTCGAGGAACAGCCGCCATAGGCCGTTGAGGTCATTGATGTAGGCATTGAACATGCCCGGTTTGATGTGAACATGCGTTACCTGCAATACCGTCCCGTTTTCCCAGTTCCGCTCATGATCCTGAGCGCTTGCCGGGACGCCGAACATAAATGCACAAAGAAGCACGGCCAGTGCCGCTGTATACCTCGTTTTCATTGATTTTTCTCCTGAACTGTTGGCTTGTTGTTTTTCATGCGGAGGATTCCGCTGGCGGCAGTATAGAGGAACCGCCACCTGATAATAGACTGATGGGAAAAGTTCGGGTCTGATAGAATTTCCGGTTTTCACGATGCCCCGGCAGCTCAGCTGGATAGAGCACCAGATTCCTACTTGAATGTGTCGCATCGAATGGTTATTTATAAGTAATGAGTGACAGAGGATCCGCGTCCAAAAGAACGGCGATTTTCGAAAAAAGTCTTTATTGCGCCCGTAGCTCAGTTGGATAGAGCACCTGCCTCCTAAGCAGGGGGTCGCAGGTTCGAATCCTGCCGGGCGCACCAGATTCTTCAGGTCCAAACTGGAGACATGGGTTACAGATTATTCTGGAGACATAGGTAACACTTTAGCAGCAAATGGGTTTTCGATGGGCTCGAGCCTGCAGGTCTCGTGATCGAAGTAGCCGAGATCGTAGTGCATGAAGCTGATCAGCCAGATTTTGTCGGCGACCTGTTTAACGCCGACTTTCTGGCCGGCGAACACGGTGCTTAGGTTGATTTTCCGGCGTTTGTAACAGATCCGGCCGCAACTGGTGACAGTGGCGGTGAAGTCATGGAGCGGATAGTCGAGATCGCCCAGTCCCTGGTAGGGTCTGGGCGATTTTGTATACAGGTCGGCGGGCACCTTGAGATTGAGGGCCTGATGAGGCCTCTCGTTGTTGAAACGGTCGACGAAGTCATCGAAGCGCGCCTGCTGCTGCAGGAAGTTCTCGGAAGCCGGCTTGGTGGCCTCAGTCTTGAGGGTTAAATGCATGCGTTCATGGCGGCCGTTCTGCTCGGGGTGGCCAGGCTTGATACGCTCGATGTTGATCCCCAGGCGTAGCCACCACACGGAGAGTTTGCTTAAACCATACAGGGCATTACCGCAGGCGAAGGGGATGCCGTTATCGGTACGGATCGCTGTCGGCAGGCCGAAGTCCTTGAAAGCCCTTTCAAAAACGGCAAAGGCATAGGTTTCCTTGGTGCTCGAGAGCGCATCACAGGAGATCAGATAACGGCTGGCGTAATCGGAGACGGTCAGCGGGTAACAGTAGCGCCGATCGGCAAGCATGAACTCACCCTTGTAGTCGGCGCACCAGAGCTGGTTGGGCTCGGTGACGTGCGCCAGGGCCGTTCCTTGCGCTTTGTTCCGCCGCCGCTTGCGGTGCTTCACGAGGCCATTGCGATCGAGGACTGCGTGGACGGTACTCACGGCCGGGCATTGCAGGTCGGGATAGCGCGTTCTGAGGCGTTCGCGGATCTTGATGGCACCCCAGTGGGGATACTCTTTCTTGAGGTTCACGATCAGCTTTTCGATCTGCATCGGCAGCTGGTTGGCGTGCCGGTAGGGCCTTCTTGAGCGATCGGTCAGGCCATCGATGCCGCAGTCCTTGTAACGGTTGTAGATCTTGTAGCCGGTCTTACGGGAAATGCCAAACTCACGGCACAGACTGGCCATTTTCTCGCCATCCAAGCGGCGAGCGATGAATCGGAGACGTTCTTCCACGATATTGCACTCCTTCCAGGGCATTAGACTCTCTCCCCAAAAGGGAGAAAGTGTTACCCATGTCTCTGGTATAGAGTGTTACCTTTGTCTCGGGTAGGTCATCAACAGGGTGCCAGAAAGCTAATTCTGCACTCGCCGGAGTGTACCGCTGCCTTGCTGTCCTTGGCAGTGACGATGCGTCTTTGGTAACCGCACAGGTAGTGACTGTCGACGGTGAACACAAGTTGTTATCGGGCGATTCAGCTGTACGACCGATCGGTCCACCTAGCGGATGTCGATCGCCGTTTTTTGAGCTAAGACTCCTGTTTAGAGAGCTTGATATGGAACTCAGAAAGCCCTACGCATTGTTCCTCGGCGACGCACCGGATCGGCTGGCTGCAAAAGTCGCGATTGGAGTTGCTGAGTGGCGTCCCGAGCAATGTGTCGGCCAAGTCAGACTGCCCGATTGTAGAGCACGGCTCGATTTGCCGGATATGTCGATCGAAGAGGCTGCCGAGGCAGGTGCACAGACATTGGTGATTGGTGTAGCCAATCGAGGCGGTGTGATTCCAAGCTCGTGGCACCGGACTTTGTCTGACGCGGTGACGCTCGGATTGGATATTGCGTCAGGCTTGCATACACCCCTGTCAATTATACCGGGACTACTTCAAGCAGCAGACAGGCGTGGTATCGCGCTACACGAAGTCCGTCAGCCTAACGGTCCGTTTATGGTCGCCAATGGTAAACCCAGGTCCGGCCGTCGATTGTTAACCATTGGTACTGATTGTTCTGTTGGCAAGATGTATGCGGCACTTGCCATTGAGCGTGAGCTTGCGAACAGGGGCGTGCCGACGACATTTCGTGCCACCGGTCAAACGGGAATCTTGATTGAAGGGTCGGGGATTCCCGTGGACGCCGTGGTTGCGGACTTCATCAGCGGTGCTGTCGAGCAGCTGTGCCCGGCGGCGCCCAAGGACCATTGGGATCTGATTGAGGGGCAGGGATCTCTGCACCATCCGTCGTTCTCCGGAGTAAGTCTTGGTCTGCTGCATGGAGCGCAACCAACAGACCTGGTGCTGTGTCACGAACCGACTCGAACGCACATGCGAGGCTTACCAAACCAACCTCTCCCCTCACTTAAGAGGTGTATTGACACGAATCTGACGGCGGGACAGGTAACCAGTCCGCATGTGAGATTTGTTGGTGTCGCTGTAAACACTTCAGCTCTGGATGCAGATAAGGCGAAGAACGAATTGGACAGAATTTCAAGTGAAACCGGGTTGCCTGCGGTTGATCCTGTGAGGCACGGTGTCGCGCCAATCGTTGATCAAATGTTAGCTTGAGCTAGTGTCTAGAGGTCTTTTCGTTCGCTGTGAGAGTTGGCCGCTAAAGCGACCATTCTCCTTATCGCGCGGTACCAAGACGGCGGCAGACGTTGTTTATGTGGAAGTTCGTGATGCAAACGACATTGGACGTGGTGAGTGCGTACCGTATGCACGGTACGGTGAATCATTAGAAGGTGTCGTCGCAATTATTGAGTCCCAGCGTGAGGACATGGAGCA
>JBHIDG010000181.1:0-6733 GCA_046760025.1 Woeseia sp.
CCGATTTACGAATTTCTCGGCCTGACGGTCGGCGTGTCGAAGAGCGGTCAGACGCCGGAGGAAAAACGCGAAGCGTACGATGCTGACATCACCTACGCGACCAACAATGAGCTCGGCTTCGACTACCTGCGCGATAATCTGGCGTTTTCCCTCGATGCCAAAGTCCAGCGCGATCTGAAGTTTGCGATCGTCGACGAAGTGGATTCGATCCTGATCGATGAGGCGCGCACACCACTGATTATCTCCGGACCGACCGAGGAAAGCACCGACCTCTATCAGAAGATAAACAAGCTTATTCCCAAGCTTGTTGAACAAAAGGAAGAAGACGGTCCGGGAGACTACTCGAAAGACGAGAAAGCAAAGCAGGTACACGTCACCGAAGACGGCCATCAGAAGGTCGAGGACCTGATGATGCAGTCCGGCCTGTTGGGGGAAGGCGAGAGCTTGTACGACGCCGCCAACATCAGGCTGGTGCATCACCTCAACGCCGCGCTGCGCGCGCATGCGATGTTCAAGAAGGATGTCGATTACATCGTCAAGGACGGCGAGATCGTTATCGTCGACGAATTCACTGGCCGCACGATGGCCGGCCGGCGCTGGTCCGACGGCCTGCACCAGGCGGTGGAAGCGAAAGAGGGTGTCGCGATCAAGCGTGAGAACCAGACTGTAGCGTCCATCACGTTTCAAAACTACTTCAGGCTCTACGACAACCTGTCCGGCATGACAGGCACGGCCGATACCGAGGCGTTCGAGTTTCAACAGATCTACGGCCTGGAAGTCATCGTGATCCCGACGCACGAGCCGATGATTCGGGATGACGCGCCGGATCTCGTGTACCTGACCGAGGCCGACAAGTTCGATGCGATCATCGAGGACATCAAGGATTGCCGTGACCGCGGGCAGCCGGTGCTTGTTGGCACGACTTCAATCGAGACCTCAGAGGAACTGTCGTCAATACTGAAGAAAAAAGGCATTAAACATCAGGTGTTGAATGCAAAGCAACACGACCGGGAAGCAATCGTCGTGCAGCAGGCAGGACGTCCGGGAACCGTGACCATTGCAACCAACATGGCGGGTCGGGGCACCGACATCGTGTTGGGTGGCAATCTCGAAGCGGAACTCGCAGCTGCGGGCGATGAAGCCGACAAGGACGGCATCAAGGCAGATTGGCAGGAGCGACATAACCAGGTGATAGAGGCGGGCGGTCTGCATATCGTCGGCACGGAACGGCACGAATCGCGTCGCATCGACAACCAGCTCCGGGGACGCTCGGGCAGACAGGGCGACCCCGGCTCCAGCCGTTTTTACCTGTCCATGGAAGACAGCTTGATGCGGATCTTCGGTGATCCCGACCGCACCAAATCGCTATTGGCACGCGCCGGGATGCGTGAAGGCGAAGCGATAGAGAGCAAACTGCTGACGCGTCAGATTGAGCGGGCGCAACGCAAGGTCGAGGCCCACAATTTTGATATTCGAAAGAGTCTTCTGGAGTACGATGACGTCGCAAACGACCAGCGGAAGGTCGTTTATTACCAGCGCTCGGAACTAATGGCTGCGGACGAGGTCGCCGATTCGGTGACGGCTATTCGCGAAGAGGTGGTCGATTCTGTCGTCGATCAGTACATCCCGCCGGGAAGCCTGGAAGAACAATGGGATCCGGATGCGCTGAGCCATGCGGTAGAGCATGACTTCGCCGTGCGCCTGCCGGTGAGCCAGTGGCTGAAGGATGAGCCGACGCTGAACGAGGAGGGCATTCGGGAACGCTGTGTAGAGAGTTTGCAGGTGAATTATGACGAGAAGCTACGCGAGATCGGTGAGGACAGGATGCGCCACGTCGAAAAAGAAGTGATGTTGATGCAACTCGATCATCATTGGAAGGAACACCTCGCGGCCATGGATTACCTGCGACAGGGAATTCACCTTCGGGGTTACGCGCAGAAAAACCCGAAGCAGGAATACAAACGCGAAGCATTCGAGATGTTCGGTGTCATGCTGGATCAGATCAAGCACGATACGATCAGTATTCTCTCCAGGGTCAGAATACAGAGCCAGGCAGATGTGGAGAGGATGGAGGCGCAACGCCGTGCCGCACAGGCAATGGAATTCAGGCATGCGGAGGCTTCCGCACTCGGCCAGCAGCAGGCGGCCGTCGCCCAGGGTGGGGGGGCGCCGCCGCCGTCGCCCTCTCAGACCCCGTTCGTCCGAAGCGCGCGCAAGGTAGGCCGTAACGAGCCCTGCCCATGCGGTTCGGGCAAGAAATACAAGCACTGCCACGGGAGACTCTCATAGCTCGGATTCGGGTTGCCGCCGGCATCCTCCGTGACAAGGAAGGCCGCGTATTGATCGCTCAGCGGACCGGTGACCATCCCTTCGCGGGACTGTGGGAATTTCCCGGCGGCAAGATCCGCTGCGATGAAGAGAGCCTGTCAGCGCTGCGGCGTGAATTGGGTGAGGAGTTGGGAGTGGAAATCCTGGGGCAGTCGCTGTTCATGAGCCTGAACCATGACTACCCGGACAGGTCCATCTCGATCGATTTCTACCTGATCGATGAGTGGGCAAACACGCCCGAGGGAAAGGATGGTCAGGGCTTGATGTGGATCAGGCCGGACGCGCTGGCGGAGCACATGGTTATGCCTGCCGACGGCCCGGTCCTGGAGGCATTGCGAAGGCTCGCCTCGTCAGCAGATGTTTAGCTGAAAATGCACGTCGTGTCCGGTTTGCACGGCACGCCTTCCGATACTTGACCATTCCAGGAAACGAACCGTAAAGCGATGCTGGCTGGCGCTGATTTCGGGATACAGGAGGCTTTCCTCGGACAGCGTCACCCGCAGGAGCCGGCATTGAACGTTCCTTTGCATGTTGTGTTGATACATACCGTTTATTGCGGTCTTCTCCAGCGGTTGCGCAGTCTCACGAATAAGCCACAAGAGCTCGATAACTGCATCGCAGACGGGCCGAATGACGGCCAGCCATCCCTGAAGGTCCTGCAATCGCCGCGCAAACGGCTGTCTCAGCCAATGGCTGTACTCCGGCAGGTCGAATTCACAGGAACCTCCCGGAATCGAGCTGCGGTGTTTGATCGCATTCAGGAACTCGCAGTCCTTTAACGGCTGCAGGAACTGCGTGCCCGCCGAATCCACTTCATTCCGGCTCTCCAGGAGATTTCCGAGCAGCGTGTCCAGCCGCCGCGTGTCGACCCCGGGCTGGCTCGCGAACCGCTCGAGGCTCTCGATCTGATGATCGAGTTCCTTGTGCACGTCACTGCGAACATCACCACGCGTCAATATGGCCATGATTTCCAGCAGACTGGCGGTTGCAGCACGAGTTGCCCAGTCGGATTCGAGCTCGCTGTTGTACAACATCTGCTGGTAGAGGAACTCTAGCCTGAGAAAGGTCCTCATGCGTTCATTGAGGGGCTGCTCGTATTCGGCAATCCGGCGGCCGACGAAAGCCGGGGCAATGTTGGAAGCAGGCTTCGCCATGGGCGGTATTCTGCGTCAGGCCGTCACTCAGGGCAAATGACGGTCTTTTGCGACAGGTACTTCTTGTGCAATGCGGCGACCTGTTGTCGCGTGCCGACCAGATCATCATTGTTTGAGATTACATCATCGGCGATCGCGAGGCGATCCTGCCGGCCGGCCTGCGCTGCCATGATACGGCGCGCCAGTGTTGCGTTTTCCGCATCACGCGCCATCAGACGTCGGAGCTGGGTATCCTCGTCGCAATCGACGACGAGAACGCGATCCATGAACTCGCGTATCGGAGACTCGACCAGCAGGGGCACTACGATGATCTGATACGGCCCGCCTGCCGCCTGCGACCGAGCCATTGCCTCTTGACGGATTCTCGGGTGGAGTATCGACTCCAGCTTCGCGCGACGAGTCTCGTCAGAAAACACGAGCTCCCGCATCGAGCTGCGGTCCAGGCGGCCATCCTCATCGATGACATCATCACCGAAGGCGGCGCGAACTTCATCGAGTGCAGGCATGCCCGGCTCGACGACCTCGCGTGCGATAACGTCTGTATCAATAACCGGCACGCCAAGCCCTGCAAAAAACCCTGCAACGGCAGACTTGCCGCTTGCAATGCCGCCGGTCAGACCAATTCGAAGCGGTCGCTTCATCAACCCATAATGTCGAGATAGCCGGCGATGATTCTCTCCCCATACAACATCGCGATCCATCCCGCCGCGGCGAGGTACGGGCCGAATGGTATCGGCACATTGCGGTTGTGGCTTCGAAAGGCAATCATCGCAATACCAACGGCGGTGCCCACGACAGCGGAGAGCAAAATAATCAGCGGCAGCATCTGCCAGCCCAGCCAGGTACCCAGAACGGCTAGGAGTTTGAAGTCCCCGTAACCCATGCCCTCCTTGCCTGTCATCAGCCGAAACAGCTGGTAGACGGACC
Organism: Woeseia sp.; assembly: GCA_046760025.1. Lineage (GTDB taxonomy): Bacteria > Pseudomonadota > Gammaproteobacteria > Steroidobacterales > Woeseiaceae > JACZWL01. The sequence goes on from JBHIDG010000181.1 coordinate 4,410, forward strand.
ACAGGCTCAGGTAGCCTGCCAATCCGCCGGCAATTGCCGTTTTGGAATCGACAAACAGGGTCTCTGCGCCCGGCATCGGATTGAACAGGCTGAGCGTTAGGCCAATCCAGAGAAACAGCAGGGAAATCGAATCAGGAATGATCTGGTGGTCGATGTCGATCACACTTATTGCGATCAATGCCCAGGTCAGCAGGATGGCCGCCGCAGACTCCCAGCCGAAACCGAATCTCCAGGCAACGATTGCGGTCATGATTGCAGTCATTATTTCGACGAGAGGATAGCGCTTCGAGATTGCCGTGTGGCAGCTGCGGCATTTTCCACTCAGAATCAAATAGCTCAGGATCGGGATATTCTGTATCGCCGTAATCTGCGCGCCGCAGTACGGGCAACGCGACCGCGGGGCGATTAGATCGAATCTCCCCTCCGGGATCTCGGTTGCCGGGCTCTCGGATAGCTCCTTACACTGCTTCCGCCACTCCCGTTCCATCATGATCGGCAGCCGGAAAATTACGACATTCAGAAAACTCCCGACCAGGAGCGAAAAAACGAACACGATGGCGACGAAGATCATTGGCGAGCTTGAGAGGAATTCCTGCATCGCGCTCACATCGGTGCCGGGCACTGACTTATTTGACTAATTGAGAGTACCAATCGGCGTGAAGCTTCGAGCAAGCCATCCAATTAGTCAAATAAGTCAGTAAGTCAGTGCCCGGCACCGCCAAATTTAGATAACGGCACCCATCTTGAAGATAGGCAGGTACATCGCGACTACCAATCCGCCAACAAGCACACCGAGGATTGCCATGATCATCGGTTCGAGCAGCGAGCTCAGGTTGTCGACCGCATTATCGACATCTTCTTCATAGAAATCGGCCACCTTGGCGGACATCTCGTCCAGGGAACCGGACTCCTCACCGACGGCGATCATCTGAATGACCATGTTCGGGAACAGGTTCGTATTTTCCATTGCCTGCTGCAAGCGCTGACCGGTGGCAACGTCGTCTTTCATTTGCATCACGCCGATTTCGTATACGATGTTGCCGGTTGCTCCGGCCACGGATTCGAGGGCTTCAACGAGTGGCACGCCGGCGCTGAACATCGTCGACAGCGTGCGTGCATATCGCGCAATGGCCGCCTTTTGCAGAATCGGGCCAACGATCGGTATCTTGAGCGACATGCGGTCAAGAAAATGTCGCATCGCACGCGAGCGCTTCTTGAAGTAAAAGAATACGAAAATTCCGCCACCTGCGAGCAGCGCCAAAATCCATCCCTGTGTCCGGACGAATACCGACAGATCGATGACCATTCTCGTAAATGCCGGGAGGTCCGCACCGAATCCCTTGAACAGGTCTTCGAAAGCCGGGATGACGAAAATCAGGAGGACGATCGTAACAACGAAAGCGACGATCATCACCGCAGCCGGATAGGTCAGTGCCTTTTTGATCTTTTTCTTTATCGCTTCGGTTTTTTCCTTGTACGTCGCGATCTTGTCGAGCAAGGTCTCGAGTGCGCCCGCCTGTTCGCCGGCTGCAACCAGGTTTACAAAGAGGTCGTCGAAATACAGGGGCTGTTTGGCCAGTGCCTCCGCAAGGGCGCTGCCGCCCTCGACGTCGCCTTTGACCGAGAGGATTAGCTTCTGCATCGCGGCATTCTCGTTGCCATGGCCGACGATTTCGAAGGCCTGGACCAGCGGAATTCCGGCGGCGAGCATCGTCGCGAGTTGGCGTGAAAAAATCGCAATATCGCCGGGCGTTATGGTGCCGCCTCTCTTGAGGCCTCTGCCCTGCTTCTTGATTCTGCTCGGAACTACACCCTGGCGCCGCAGGTCAGCCCGCACCTGGGCCTCGTCGGCCGCCATGCTCTTGCCCTTGACCTTGTTGCCCTTGCGGTCGGTGCCCTCCCAGAGAAAGGGTACGTTGCCAATTAACGCTGTTTCAGCCATCGTCGTTCTCTTCCCAAGCTTGCGGGACTACACTAGTCAATTGTAACCCGGTTGATCTCTTCAAGGCTGGTGACCCCTTCCTTGACTTTATTCAAACCTGCCACACGCAGATCGATGACGCCTTCGCTTGCAGCCTGATCCGCGATCTGTATCGCGTTCCCGCCTTCCATGATGATCCTACCCATGATTTCCGATACTTCCATGACCTGAAAGATACCGACACGCCCTTTGTAACCGTCGTTGCACGACTTGCAACCGACGGGGCCGAACAGGGTAATCCCCTCATCGAGGTCCTCCGCCGTGAATCCTTCCTTCTCCAATGCTTCGCGGGGAACTTCCCTGACTTCCTTGCAGTTGCCGCAGAGACGTCTTGCAAGACGCT